>JAJCYJ010000762.1 GCA_029262975.1 Saprospiraceae bacterium | reverse complement strand
TGTTATGAGCTCATTTTCAGTGTCAACAGACGTAGGTTTCGACTTGTATCATGCGTGGGAATTTTATTTTAATCAGATAAATGGATGGTGGCCAAGAGAATACTGCACATCACCGAAGACAAAACGGTTCATCATAGATACGTTCATAGGAGGTAAAGTCTATGAAGACCATGGTGAAGGCGGTGGCTTGATTTGGGGTGATGTCATTGGTGTTGACTATCCTAGTTCGCTCCAGATCAGAGGAAATCTTACTAAGGAATTTGGCGGACCAGTTATGACTTTTGAGCGGATTAATTTTGAGACGACAACAACCGGAACAAAAATCACCTACTCTATAGACTTTATTGGGGATATTAAAGAAAGAAGTGTTTTGATGCTAAAAGAGGGTTGGATCGACTTGCTCCAGATCTATTTCAAAAACTATTGCGACAAAAGAGAGTAAAGGAAGTTGAGCAAAGTCTTTTAACTCTGCCCAAAGCGTATTATCTTTGTGCTCCTTTTAAAATAGAGAATAATGAAAAAAGATATTCATCCTTCTAATTATAGACTTGTTGTCTTTCAGGATTTATCATGTGGAGAAACCTTTGTTACTCACTCTTGTGCCAATACAAGGGACAAGATTACCTGGGATGATGGAAAAGAATATCCACTGGTTAAGTTGGAGATCTCTAATAAGTCACATCCTTTCTTTACAGGTAAAATGAAATTTGTAGATACAGCAGGACGTATTGATAAATTCAATAAGAAATTTGCAAAATTCGCTAAGAAGAAAGACCCAGCTCCTGAAGAAGCAGAAACAGAAGCTCCAGCTGAAGCAGAAGCTCCGGCCGAATAAACCGGATCTACTTAAAAAATATAACTTAGAACCCTGTCAAATCTTGACGGGGTTTTTTCGTTTTCAGCTTTATCTATGAGAAGTATTGTATTTTTTGACGGGCCAGAACACCAGACTCTGCTTCCGTTGACCTATCTCAGACCTGCTGCTCTGTGTCGTGTGGGTATGAAGACTATCTGTGAAAAATGGAAATCAGAACTGAATTTGCCCGTCTCATTTTTAACAGCGCCATACCTATCAAATCTTTATCCTTATACACCAACCTCTTCGGAGTCTATCTTTATCAATGGAGCATGTCTTCCCGACAAGTGTCTATATCAACAAATCGATAAATTAGGAGCAGATGAAATCCTGATGTGCCAGGACTCTCCAATGGTTTTTAAAGGCATTAACTTAAATATTAACACCATTGGAGATATTGCACGAATAGTACATGAGCGAAAATCGATTGAGGTGGACATTAGGGTGATAAAATATCCAGAGGACATACTCAATTTGGCGAGGGAAGAGTTTTTAGCTGATTACCATATGTACTCGACTCAAAGAGCCTCTTTGCTTCCTGACTCGTCAACCAGGGTAAGAGGAAGTGAATTGTTTGTAGGGCGAAATACCAAGATTTACGATGCAATAATAAATACTTTGGACGGCCCTGTCTTTATCGATGATGATGCTGAAATAATGGAAGGTGCCGTAATAAAAGGGCCTGTTTATATTGGTAAAGGAACCCAAATACATGTAGGTGCAAAAATTTACGCTGATACTATTCTCGGCCCAGGTTGCCGGATCGGAGGGGAAGTTAAAAGGACAACCATATTGGGTTACTCTAATAAGGCTCATGACGGGTACTTAGGAGACTCGGTTATAGGTCATTGGTGTAACCTTGGTGCGGACACCAATAATTCTAATATGAAAAACACTTATGGCTTAGTTAGCCTCTGGGATATTAAAGAAGAAGCCTTTAGGAAAACAACTCGACAATTTCTCGGTATGATTCTGGGAGACCACACTATGAGTGCGATTAATACTTCCTTCAATACGGGGACCGTAAGTGGAATTTTTACCAATATTCTCAATAAAAACCCTGGGCGGTATGTATCATCATTCAGCTGGGGAGGTGATCAGAAATATGACGTCGAGAAAGCGATTAAAGTAGCAGATATGACATTCGCGAGAAGAGGGATTAAGATGGAGAAAGCATATGAACAAGCTATAAGATATCTTGCATCAATATCATGAATATCCCTTCCTGGAGACATGTTTTGAGTTACCTGGTTGATCTGCAAGTTGATTACAGACCTTCTGATATAAACGGAGATCTTGTTGTATTCCTTTCAAGAGGGAAATATCAGCTTTGTACCGCCAATGCCATCTATTCTTTTGAAGACCGTTATGATAATTTTGCCAATTTATTTCGGGCGTTAATAAACCTGGAATATATCAATGGCAATAAAGTCTTGATCCTGGGACTGGGATTAGGAAGTGTACCAGTTACATTGGATAAATTGAAACCAGGATTATGGGAGTTTACAGCCGTTGAAATCGATGAGACAGTCTGTGAACTGGCATCCATATATGGCTACCCTAAAATCATTTCTCCTATTGATACACACATTACTGATGCTGCTATCTTCATGGAAACCTGTACCCAGCATTATGATTTAATTTGCCTTGATGTATTTGTAGATGACGTAATTCCGGATGTTTGTACCCAGGTTGATTTTCTCCAAAACATCAGGAGCTGTCTTGCACCTAATGGGTTGCTGATTGCGAACACTCTTGCTTTTTCAGAAGAGCACAGAGCAAAATCTCGTAACTTTTATGACAACCAATTTTTAGAAGTATTTCCAAATGCGGTTTTGGTGCCTACACATCTTAATTTTATGTTATTAAGTGAAAAGAATGCATTACTTCACCCAACATCTACTTGAGAAGTCGCGTATTAAGAGTTATAAGATGAACTCATGAAAAATTTCTTATGGATGATTCCACTTTTCTTAATGTACGCCTGTACTAAAGAAAAAAACAAGTGCGTAGAAAGTATGATTGAAGAATTTATCGACGCCAATCAGGATCGTGGATTTACGTTTATTTATCAATTTGAACAAGACGGGGAGACCTATACCATATTTGATAATGGGATAGCTTTTGATGCAATCGCCAATGTCATTAATGCTCAATGTCAGGTAGTCTGTAGTTATGGTGGATTCAGGGCCAATAATGATAATCCTTGTACTCGTTATCAGGATGCCATCAACCAAGCCAGACAGATTTGGCCGGATTAACTCTTGACGATCAATCTTTATTCCATTTTCTAATCCTACTTTTGCCGCAAATGATAAACTATGAGCGATAAAAGAGAATTTGATGTAATTGTCTGGGGCGCAACGGGATTTACAGGAAGACTGGTCGCCGAATACCTCGCCGCACAATATACCAAGAGTAAAGATCTCAAATGGGCCATGGCAGGCCGCAATCAGAATAAATTAGAAGAAGTTCGCAGCAGTATTGGGGCTACACATATTCCTTTAATTACAGCAGACAGTCATGATCGTTCTTCTTTAGATGAAATGGTCTCAAGAACAAAAGTTATCTGTACCACTGTTGGACCATATGCAAAATATGGATCTGATTTAGTCGCCTCTTGTATCGCTCATAAAACTGACTATTGCGACCTCACCGGAGAAGTACAATGGATGAGAAAGATGATCGATCAGCATCATGAATCTGCACAAGCCAACGGTACAAGAATCGTACACACTTGTGGATTTGATTCAGTTCCTTCAGATATAGGTGTCTATTTCATGCAAAGTGAACTCAAGAAAAGAGAAGGTGCTTATGCGAGTCATATAAAATTAAGGGTCAAGGCGATGAAAGGAGGGATGAGTGGCGGCACTTATGCCAGCTTGAGCTATGTGATGGAAGAGGCTGAGAAGGATAAAAGTATACTTCAGACTTTGTTTGAACCATACGGGCTAAATCCGAAGGGTAGCAAAAAAGGATCGGATAAGCCAGATTTGAGAAAGGTCATCTTTGATAAAGACGCTAAATCATGGATTGCTCCTTTCATTATGGCTGTTATTAATACCAAGGTGGTCAGAAGAAGTCATGCACTCTCAGGATTACCCTATGGCCCTGATTTCAGATATGATGAAGCCATGCTTACCGGGCCGGGCTTCTCAGGAAGGTTGAAAGGTTTAGCCACAGCTGGGGTCCTCGGTTTATTGATGGCCGGTAAGCCCGGATCAATACTGAAAAAAATCACGGACCGAGTGCTGCCCGATCCCGGGGAAGGTCCTTCAGAATCTGAAAGAGAAAATGGATTCTTTAATTTAAAACTAATTGCTAAGATGGATGGAGGGCAATTATTTCATGCCAAAGTGACCGGAGACAGAGACCCGGGGTATGGCTCGA
>JAJCYJ010000761.1 GCA_029262975.1 Saprospiraceae bacterium | reverse complement strand
GCGTCCCGATCATGGGCACAAAATGCTGGATGATTTGAAAAAACAGACCAATCCGGGGTATTCTGCCATCGGCAGACTGAGAGGGCTCGCAGAACTTCGTGGATTAGAAATGGGCATTCTCAGAAGTAGTGTTTAGTCAGCCTCCATATTTATGTTTGAAAAAGGTTATTAACGGTTCACTAGTTCCAGCTGTCCGCCACCCTGTTGCCAGTTCTCGCGTTACAAGATTCCAGGCTGCTATTTTCAGGTTGCAAATTGCGGGTGGCGTATGCGTCTTCATAACACCAAGTTTTTGTAATCTCACTTGCTCCCGACACTTTCACAAAGCCCGTAACAAGTAACCCGAAATAATCTGACTGATATCGATCCCGTGGCAAAAAGAATTAAATACAAATGCGAATTGCTTTCTAAAATTCTTACTTGTATCTTTCAATTAAATCATCTAACGACCATGAAAAATCTACTTTTCTTTTCTGTTCTAATTACTTTTAGTCTGTATACCGTTAGCTGTTCGACATCTAGCCAAGTTCAATCTTCAGGTAAGGAACTTGACCAGGGTTATGGGACCATTGACCCCAATCAGAATACAACTGCTATCGGTCAAATCGATATTAATGAAAATGAAGCGGCCAGTGTCAGCTGGATGGAACTTCTTCAACGGACTTCAGGAGTAATGGTCACAGGATCTGGAAATAATTTAAGTATCCAAATAAGAGGGAAAAAATCTATGACCTCGAGCCACGAACCCTTGTTTGTACTAGATGGGAAACCGTTAGGTAATGGTTTCCAATTTATCAGTTTTGTAGATCCTTCGATGGTGAGGAGAATTTCCGTACTGAAAGATGCGGCCTCTGCTTCAGCCTACGGATCTCGTGGTGCCGACGGTGTAATCCTGGTTACGCTGAAATAACAGAATTGAAAATTGAGAATTGAGAATTGAGAATTGAGAATTGAGAATTGAGAATTGAGAATTGAGAATAAATGTAAAATATAATTGATAGAGTAATCTGTTATGCTACTTCCACTCAAAAGAAGAAATACCAGGTTTTATTTCAATTATGAGGCTCATATTTAAATAGGAGGCAGACGTTTTTTATAACCAATTCACTTAGTCATTTTCAAAAAAGGACACATTTTCTTTTACCACAATTTCGACTGGAATATCCATATTAAGCTGAGAGTCCTCTTCTTCAGTTAAATATTTATAAAGACCTTTTAAAGCACAATATCCCTGGTATTGAGGTTTTTGATTAATTAGAAAATCAATAGCTCCACTTTTGAGGTATGCAACATTCTTTTGATTTAAATCAAATCCGATAATTCTTGTATTTACAATATTATTTGATTCCAGTAATCGTGGCAGCATGTACGAACGGGCATTGGTTACAAATATACCTTTGGGTTGTGCAATTTGAAATGCCTGCTGGATTTCGGGAGTCAAATCCAGTTCTCCTTCCATAGGGTGATTAATAACATGAATTTCAATTTGATCGCTTTTATAGTTTTCACTAAAAAAGGCTCTAAATCCATTTTCCCGTTGATAATTATTAATTTGCTTTCCTCTTTCATTAACAATATTAACAACAAAATAGATTCCTTGTGATCCGACCAGACCATGTAGCAATCTGCCAGCGACCATTCCAGCAATAAAAGAATTTTGTCTTATAAAATTCCCTTTCGAATTCAATGTTCGTTCGGTATCTAAAAAGACAACAGGCATATCTTGCTTACGTGCACGAGCTAAGAGTCGGTTACTTTCTGCCTCAAAGAATGGCACTGTTATTATGGCATCAAAATTACCATCAATAATCGGATCAATTCGCTCACCAAATGATTTGGGATGTAAAAGATCAAAAAAGAAATATTCTGCGGATATTCCAAATACGCTTAATTCTGTTACAGCAGCATCTACACCTTGCAAAGGCAAGCTCCAATAATTAGAGTCGTTTTTGGTTTCAGGAACAAGTATGGCTATTCTAATGACACTCGTCGCAGCCAATTTAAGACGACTGGCAATAATATTTTTTTTGTAACCACTGTCCTCTACAATTTTCAGAACTTTCTTTTTCGTCTCTGAAGAAACGCCTCCACGATTATGCAATACTCTGTCGACTGTACCTATAGACACTTCGGCCAATATGGCCAGTTCTTTAATACCTAAATTTTTATTTTCAGAATTCATGGGTATGAACTTAATAGCTAAGATCTTTGGATCTTAAGTTGAATTGTAAAAATAACTAAAAAATAACTACATTCGTTAACGTACACGGTTTTGTCCTGATTACAGATAAATAAGTCATTATGTCCGATAACAATTCAAGAAGAAGATTCCTAACCTCAGTAAGCATGCTCGCCGCAGGATACAGTGTGGCCAGACCGGCTCATCTTATGCTCGCCCCGAATACCAAGTTAAAGGTTGTCCTGGTAGGCACTGGTGTCAGGGGTACAAGCTTTTGGGGAAAAAGACTTGTTGAGCAATATTCAGACCTCCTGGAATTTGTAGGGTTGTGTGACATTAATCCAGGGCGACTCGCTTATGCCAAAGAATATATGGGTGTTTCTTGTCCTGTTTTCAGTGACTTTGAAGAGATGGTAACTAAGACAAAACCAGATTTGATCATTGTTACAACTAAGGACTCGACCCATCATGAATTTATTATTAAAGGTCTTGACATGGGTGTTGATGTACTAACTGAAAAACCATTAACCACAGATGAAGACAAGTGCCAGGCTATCATAGAAGCTGAAAAAAGATCATCTAAGAATCTAATTGTCGGTTTCAATTACAGATGGAGCCCCTATATGACCAAAGTAAAAGAATTATTACATCAAGGAGCAATAGGCAAAATCACATCAGTGGATTTTCATTGGTATCTTAATACCCATCATGGCGCCTCTTATTTCAGACGTTGGCATGGCCAAAGAGATAGTGGTGGCACCTTATGGGTGCACAAAGCCACACATCATTTTGATCTCCTGAATTGGTGGATTGATTCTGATCCTGCGGAAGTATTTGCTTATGGTGCATTAGAGCATTATGGAAGCAACGGCCCGTTCAGAGGAGATAATTGTCGCACTTGTCCACATAAGACCGAGTGCAAGTTTCATTGGGATATTACGAAGAGCAAACGCGACATGAAGCTCTATGTAGAAAATGAAAAACATGATGGGTATATCAGGGACAACTGTCTCTTCCGTAATGAAATTGATATATACGATAAAATGTCAGCACAGATAAAATATGCCAATGAAGTTGTGGTGAATTATTCGCTAACGACCTATTCTCCTTATGAAGGCTGGAAAATAGCGTTTAATGGAATGGACGGCAGAATCGAGGCGTGGTTGGATATTCCTTACTTTGAGAAAGTGGCTATGAGCCAGGAAGAACTTCATGCGGCCGAGATGGCGCAAGGGGGAAGTAGCGATATGATTTCAAAGCCTGTTATTGTTCATAAGAATTGGAATAAACACGAAACCCAAATCGTAAATTATGACCGCAAGGGTCATGGAGGTGGTGATGAAAGGTTACAGAATAAAATATTCAAGCATCCTGACAATCCCGATCCATTAAAGCATGCCGCTGGTATTAGAGATGGAGCCATGTCCGTGCTGATTGGGGTCGCTGCAAGAAAGAGTATTGACAGTGGACAACCCATTAAAATTAAAGACCTGACCGAATTGAAGCCTCAAGTGAGCAGGATCTAACTATTAGGTTATCAAGTATCATTCTTTGGTCCTCAGGCACAGATTCCTCTGACATATTCCAGGTGCTTTGGAAATGAATTCATTTTGGATAAAAGTAAAATGAATTGACTTAATATAGGGATCCAAATTAATCATTTTGACTTTAGTTAAAAGACAAATTATTTACTGAGAAATCGCCCATCTAGTCAAAGTAAAATTTCTTAAAATTTTCTAAACCCAATTATGTGCTGTTCATAAATATTGTATATATTTAGCACCGTTAACGTTAACAAAAATTTCGTTTACGTTAACGATGCAAAGTTCTCTGACCATGAACTTTTGAAACATCTAATTGAATTATTGATTTATTATTTTAAAAACAGCTGTATGAAAATTAACTATCCAGGCCAGCATTGGTTTCGGCGAATGCTCTTTTTTCTGCTTTTCTCGGCAGGTTTTTTGGGGCTCGCTTCCCAGGGAATTGCACAATCAAGAACCATAACAGGAACACTTACCGATGGCAATGACGGCTTACCGCTCATTGGCGCTACGATTCTTGTAAAAGGCACAACTACCGGCACCATAACTGATGATGTTGGCGTCTATTCTATCGATGTATCAGGGGCAAATCCTGTCCTTGTTATATCATATGTAGGTTATACGACAATGGAAGAAAATGTGGCTAACCGCTCAGTCATTGATCTTGTTCTATCTCCGGATTCACAGTTATTAAATGAATTTGTTGTGGTAGGATATGGTACACAAAGAAAACGGGATGTAACCGCGGCTATCTCGACAGTCAGTGGTGATGCCATCTCAGCAATCCCTGTTGCGAGTAGTATAGACGCCATTAAAGGCCACGTAGCAGGAGTGGACATTCAGTCTTCAGGTGGACGACCTGGGCAGAACCCAACCATAAGGATACGTGGACGTCGGTCAATTGCTGCTTCCAATGACCCGCTTTATGTAATAGACGGAATACCCCAAACCAGTAGTGAAGGCGAGGGTGCCATTTTTGATATTAATCCCCAGGATATTAAATCCATGGAAGTATTGAAAGATGCCGCCGCTACAGCTATCTATGGCTCTCGGGGGGCTAATGGAGTCATCCTTATCTCGACAAAAAGAGGATCTGTTGGTAAAACAACCGTCACCTATGACGCTTTTTACGGCTCAACAACCCCAACAAGTACTGTTGATATGATGGACGGGGAGCAATTTGCCGCTATGAAACGAGAATCCAGAAGAAGAGGATCCAATGGTGCAGTTGCCTGGGACGGAACCATTCCCGGTGATGCAGCCATCTTTGAAGATGCTGTTGAATTGGAATCAATATCGTTGGGCAGAACAACAGATTATCAAGATTTAGTATTTGGTTCAGGATGGAAAACAAATCATCAATTATCTGTCAACGGAGGCACCGAGAAGACACAATTTAATCTTTCGTTGGGATATTTTGACGAACAGGGTTTTATCAATAATATGGATTTTAAGAGATATACAGGTAGAATAAATCTGGATCATCAGATCAGCGATATATTCAAGACTGGAATTTCATTCTTAGCTACAAGTTCGACTCAAAATTGGGGCTCTAATGCTACTATGGGTGAGGCCCTGGCTAACAATCCATTAGGTACTCCTTTTGATGCAGATGGTAATTTGCTGTTCTTGCCGACTAATGACGGCATTCGGACAAATCCGTTAAATGAATTAGTACCCAATGCCTATATAGATGAAAGAAGATCAACACGAATATTCGCACCGGTATACCTTGATGTGAATTTGGAAAGCCTCGTGGAAGGGTTATCCTTCAGATCTACTTTTGGTCCGGATATTCGATTGAGAAGAGTAGGCGAATTCAGAGCCAGCCTGACCAATGATAACAGAGGCGGACCTGCAGATGCAGAAATTGAAAATGGTTCCGATCTAGGTTATACCATAGAAAATTTACTGACCTATTCGAGACCGCTCGGCAGCGGTAACCTTAAAGTGACCTTGCTTCAAAGTGTACAAAGTCTAAGAGATGAATTTTCTAAAGTCGAAGTTTTAAACTTGCCTTATGAGTCTCAACTTTTTTACAATATTGGAACTGCTGAAGTAAAGGGTAATTTGTCATCCGGCCTTGCTGAATGGACTTTAGCATCTTTCATGGGACGTATTAACTACGATATTGCAGGAAAGTATCTCTTCCAAGCCTCATTAAGAGCGGATGGGTCATCAAGATTAGCACCAGGTAACAAGTGGGCTTACTTCCCAGGTGTGTCCGTTGGGTGGAGAATAATAGATGAACCTTTTATGGAAAACTCTTCTTTATTTGATGATTTAAAACTTAGAGCATCATATGGTGAAGTAGGTAATACTTCTATAGATCCTTATCAGACCTTAGGAGGTTTGGAACGCACTGTTTATGCCTTTGGTAATACAGCGGCATTTGGGTTTGCCCTTCAAGACATTCCAAATCCGGATTTAGGCTGGGAAGTTTCTAAAACAATAGATATTGGCCTCGATTTCAGTCTCATGAATGGTCGCTTCAATGGATCTTTAGATTGGTACAGCACCAAGACAAACGATATTTTGCTCGCCAGGAATCTCCCTTATACATCTGGCTATCAGAGCATTTTGCAAAATATTGGTTCCACTGCTTCTAGCGGTGTTGAATTAAGCTTAAATGCAGGAATTGTAAATAATCCTGGTGGATTTAGTTGGGATGTAGGTTTCAATATAGCCGGGTATAGCGAAGAAATTACTGAACTCGCGTTGAAAGATACGGAAGGTAATTCGTTGGACGATGTTGGTAATGAATGGTTCATCGGATCACCGATTAATGTGTTTTACAATTATGAGTTTAATGGAATTTACCAATCAAATGAAGTGGATTTAGCTTCTTCAGCGGAATCCAAATCTCCAGGAGAAATAAAATTAACTGATCAAAATGGAGATGGTGTCATCACCCCAGATGATAGAGTTATATTAGGTTCTGATGTGCCTGATTTCTACGGAGGATTCAGAAATAATTTCTCATATGGTGGATTGAGTCTTGATATGAACTTTTATTATCGTCAGGGACATATGATAAGATCAAGATTTCATGATAGCAACAATAGTTTGTTTGCCAGATATAACAATTTGAACGTTAATTACTGGACAGTCGATAATCCATCAAACGAAGCGCCACGTCCTAATGAAAACCAGGAAAGACCTCGAGATGGTAGCACACTTAGTTACTTCGATGGTAGTTATTTCAAATTGAGAAATGTAACGTTAGGCTATGAGTTGCCTTCAAAAACAGTAGATCGTACACCATTTTCACGTTTGAGGTTTTATGTCTCAGGGGAAAATTTGTGGTTCGCTACAAGCTATGAAACATTCGATCCTGAATCTGGATCCGAAGTTTCATCAAGTGATGTTCCATCTAGCAAGTCTGTTATTTTTGGTTTAAAAGCCTCATTCTAAATTTATACAACAATGAAAAAAATAAGTAATTATATAATCATTTTACTCCTTCTTTTTTCCGTAAATCAATCTTGTACTGATTATTTGGAAGAAGAATTGGTGTCAGGTGTTTCCGCCGCTTC
>JAJCYJ010000760.1 GCA_029262975.1 Saprospiraceae bacterium | reverse complement strand
ACTGCTCAGATGGTCTTCTGTGAATCCATATGCTGGTATCTTCGACATGGACATTTTCTATATCCATTTTTTTTAATTGTAATAGAAGATCCCAACTTATGATGGGGTCATCTTCAGCAATTATTATGGATATTTTTTCCATGACCTTCCAAAGAAATCAAATACGTTATAGAATTCATTGATTATAGCCTGAAAGTGCCTATTTAGTTGGTGAATGACTGATTGGTTAAGTAAGTAAGAATTTAATGTCTCTATATTATGGCGTTATCATCGTGTGGTAGAGCATAGTTTTAATGTCATGTACAACAGAGACCTGATAAATTGAATATTGTCGTAATTTATGGACATAGTCAGATAACAAAGGGTAGATACATCTATCAATTAAAGAGATACGACATAACCACCGTTGTGTTAATTTTTATTAAAATCATTTTATCAGCTAACTGCCAAATATCCATATCTTCGTTCGAGACAAGAGCTGCATAATTCTCAAATTTCACCTTTTTTATACACTCTATGATACCTATTAAGGTGCTAATTGTTGAAGACGAACCTATTATTGCAGCAGATCTTTCTCTTCAATTGACGAATGCTGGAATTGAAGTAATGGAATGCCTGGACGACGGAGAAGAAGTTTTGTCTTACTTGCAAAATGAAAGACCGGATATTATTCTCCTGGATATTAGACTATATGGGGATCTGGATGGAATAGATGTCGCTAACAGTGTAAACGCCTTGTACAAAATCCCAATCATTTTTCTAACATCTAATACTGATCTGGCAACCTTCAAAAGAGCCAAACTTTCATTTCCTCATGCATTCTTATCTAAACCATTTAGGATAAAAGATGTGTTGCACTCGATAGAATTAGCACTATCTACTAACACTAAGCCCACAAGTAATGATTTAGAATTTTTGCCAGATCGCATATTCATCCGCAACAAAGAATCGCTAGAGAAAGTATTCTATAATAATATTTTGTTTTTAGAAGCAGATGGTTCCTATTCTCGAATTGTAACAGATACAAAAGAATACTTATTGAGCCAGACACTTAAAAGAACCGAAGAAAATATTAGTGCAGATTACATTATACGCGTTCATAGATCCTTTGTAGTAAACGTCAGAAACATTGACAGAGTGGCCGAGGGGTTTCTCTATATTGGTCCCCACAAAATACCAATCAGCAGATCGTACAAGGAGGAGGTGCATAGCCTTTTCAAAACATTATAGTTAGGAGATTAATTCCAAGTCTACCACCTCATCAGAATAAACTTTAAATCGATCAAATTCAATAAAAGTAACATATCCATTGTCATTGCTAATTTCCAATCTTCCTTTTAATTTCTTGATAAGCACCTTAATAAGATCAGTTCCAAAATTTGTTGAACGCGCCTTATCTATAACCGGGATTCCCCCATTTCCATTATCAGATACCTGGAGACAAAGTTTGTCCTTAGTCTTCAACCATATCCGAATATGGATCTTGCCACCAGTTCTATCCGTAAATGCATATTTTACTGAGTTTGTAATGAGTTCATTGATCACCAGTCCCAAAGGAATTGCAGTTTCGACATCGACGAGGGAGACTTCAACATCATTTGTAATTTTTATGTTCTGATTTGCCAATAAAAATGAATCACTCAAATAAGCGGATAAATCCTGTATATAATCTTTCAACTTTATTGCCGTCTTGTGGTCTTCCGTATATAATTTTTGATGGATAAGACCCATGGATTCTACACGGTTCCTGCCTTCTTTTAATGCGTCAGCGGCTTGTTCATTCTGAATACAATTAGATTGGAGGCTTAACAGGCTAGAGAGAATTTGTAGGTTATTCTTGATCCTGTGGTGGATTTCTTTTAAAAGTAATTCGTTCTCTTCACTCTTTTCAGTAATCAATTGTTTCTGAAGTAACAACTTCTCATTAACCCGGGCACGGAATCGATTAATTCGCCATAATAAAAAGACGACTAATCCAAGGCACCCCATCAAGATACTTCCCAATATCAGGAGCCTTCTTTGTGTCGTTTTGTCAGATTGCAAAAGACTGATTTGAGTTTCTTTCTGAACGGTTTCATATTTAGTCTGGAGTTCCTTCCTCAGACGTTCAGATTCAAAAGCAAAAATACTATCCTTGGCTGATGAAAACTTTCTCAAATATTCATTTGCTTTTTCGTATTCACCCAATCCTTCATAGGCCTTCACTAAATTGATATAAACCGGGGTGTAATAGTCGTATGCATTTTGTGCTATGTGACCTTTTGTACTAAAATCCAGTGATTTGTTGAATTGATCAATCGCCTCCTGATATTTCTGCTGTTTTAAGTATATGCTACCGACACTATTAAAAAGACTTCTTTTCGCCAAATAGAAATTGATTTTTTCAGCTTCTAATCTTGTCAAATTATAATATTCGAGGGCTTCATCATACTTACCCTCTTCTTCGAATATATAACCATGTGTCCAATATTGTTTGGCCAAATTTTGAGATAATCGGAATCCTGTAAGTTGCAAACAGGCCTCGATTGATTTATCTATAAATTGATGTGCTCGCTCAAACTCACCCAGGTTTTTATAAATAATACCCATCCGTTGATAACTAAAGGTGAGTTCATACCAATTTTCATTTTCAATAAGGTCATCAATCCCTTTCAGGCAATATTCAAGCGCTTGCTCATATTTCTTTTCATGAACCATTATGGATCCGATGTCTCGATTAGTAATAGCAAGCCCCTGTTTATCCTGATATTTTTCAAATACCTCTAAAGCTTCAAAACACAATTTATAGGCTCCAACAAAATCATTTCTTGATGTTAGAATCAACCGTCGGATGTTTGCAGTTCTTGCATAATTCAATTCATCACCAGTTTTTTGGAAAAGTTCAGCTGCGCGCTCTGCAAAATAGTTTGCTGAATCAAGATCGGATAGTTCATAGTACATATCCGCCAATTTAAAATCGTAAATGCCTACATATTTAGGGAGTTTATGCTCAATTGCCCGCATTTTGGCCTTCTTATAAAGCTCTTTTGGATTATCAGATTTATAATAGTTAATATTAAAAAGGGCCTTATCAAGATCTTCAAAATCTTGTTCGGATAACTCATTTTTTTCTAATAGAGAATTACAATAAAGAACTTCTTTTGATTGTCCATAGAGTCGAATGCTCATCAGTAATATTAGAAACACCAAGCCCATACTTCCACACATTTCTATCTTGCCTTCAATCCTCATATTTGCGTTCTTAATGCTGAGGTATCAGTTTGAATCGATCAAATATTATAATTGTACTATACCCGTTTTCTGTATTTTGTTCTAGCGATCCTTTCAGTTTTTTGATCAATACATTAACAAGTTCACTTCCAAAATTTGTAGCCCTGCTCAGATCAGTGATCCCATTGCTGCCTTGACCATTGTCTTTTACATGTAAGCAAAGTTGACCATTGTCATTTAGCCATGTCTTTATTCTAATTTCTCCTTTTTCAAGATCATCAAAGGCGTATTTAATAGAATTTGTGATCAATTCATTTATTACCAAACCCAAGGGTATTGCAGTTTCGACGTCCACAAGATCTACTTCAATGTCAGCGGAAATTTGTATATTTCTTTCTTCAGATAGAAATGAATCACTTAGAAAGGCACAAAGATCAGGAATATATTCTTTCAAATTAATTGCGGCTCTGTGATCTTGTGTGTATAATCTTTGGTGTATCATACCCATTGATTCAACGCGGTTACGTCCTTCCTTAATGGCGTCTGACGCTTTTGTATCTTTTATATAATTCGACTGAAGACTTAATAAGCTTGATAATATTTGAAGGTTGTTTTTTACTCTGTGATGAATCTCTTTCATTAAAAATTCATTCTCCTCATTTTTGATTCTTAGCGCTTCCGTTATTTTTTGATTTTTACGATAATTCCAATATAAAGTTCCAAGAAATATCAGTAACAATGCTAACGTCCCAATTCCTAATAATTGAATTCTATTCTTTTGTTTAATTTCAATCTCCTGGGCAAGAATTGCCTGATCTTTTTTGCCCGTTTCATACTTGATAACGGCTTCTGTCTCGAGATTTGTAATCTTATCATTATGTATTTGAACTAAACTGTTTGTATACTTTTCAAGGTATAGAAACGCATTTTTATAGTCACCTAAATTTTGATAACTAGTTGAAAGTTTTTGATATACGTTGTGTAGAAATACAATCTGTTCTTCAAAAGAAACAATACTTGCCTTATAATGAACGATAGCTTCCTGATGTCTCCCTTGTTTTGACAGAATATCCGCAATACCTAAGCGATAAGACCCGGCACGATCGGTTCCGACAGCTTCCACTACGATGTCATATGCACGGGTGGACTCCTCCAAGGCCTGAGCTAGATTGTTTTCTTTTATTGATACGTCAGCCTTATAAGCCAATGCCCGCACTAGTATTCCTATTTCATCAGGAATATAATCGTCAACTATTCTTAGACATTTAACCGCCGCCTCCTGTGCTTCCTGGTATCTTCCTGCCTGATTAAAGCTTTGAATCATAATCAGGAGGGTAGTTGCCGATAAATAGTAATCCTCTGCATCTTCGGAATAATCGAGCGCCAGGTTACCATATTTTATTGCTGCTTCCGGATCCTTGAGTCTTTCATGAAGCGCAGCCATTGTTTTATGGGCTTTGGCGAGACCGGCTTCATCCTCAAGTAA
The DNA here is from genome assembly GCA_029262975.1 of Saprospiraceae bacterium. Lineage (GTDB taxonomy): Bacteria > Bacteroidota > Bacteroidia > Chitinophagales > Saprospiraceae > JAJRXG01. Next base: position 13,097 of record JAJCYJ010000760.1, on the reverse strand, counting down.
TTCATAAATCTCAATAGCCTTGAAAAGTGCCGTTTGTGATTCATCAAATGCTGAATTATTCAATAAATCCAGCGATAGATTCTTATAGGTATTGGCGATTCCTTGTGAGTCATTTAGATTGATATAATGTTCTAAAGCCTTTTTGTCATAATTGATAACGGAATCCTGGGCAAAAAAACCGTGATATCCATGCCACGAGGCCATATGCTCATTAAGCTTGGCTAATTGAAGATCATTGGCAGATTTACTCGCTTTGTTCAATGTTCTGAGTCCAATTTGATGGAAATCATTGGAATCTTTGACATAGTTATGCTCCATCCATAAAATTATGGAGTCCAGAGGTTGGTCTTCAATATTTTCTATTTGACTAAATAAAAAACTGGAGAATAACAGGAGCCCTGTTATAAGCGCGAAAACCTTGGCCACAGATTTATCGATTTAGGAGATTAAGAGAGGAGAGCAAGATAGAGGATATTCTCAAGCTTATGATACGCACTCTGTAAAGTAGCATGCCTATTCAGTGTTATAACCGAAAGTAATGTGTATTCAAAATCACAACTGATGACTATGTCCACCTGAATCTTGACGCATATAGAATTGGAAGTATTGGATTGCGAAAGCACAATTACATTTTTACCGATAGGAATATGATGGGTATGTAGAAGAACCCACGAAATTTGTATTTTTCCACTAATGGTTGTTGCACTGTGTTAAATATTCTGAAATCATTCTACTTCGCTAAACAATTGACTAATTCAATAAAAAGTGACAATTGAAATTTTGAATTGCGCATTTATTGAATTGGGGTGAACGATTACATATAATTTCTAAATATTGATACTCGGTTCAAAAAGAAGTTGGGATTAGAATATATTCTATTAATTTTAAATAAATTCCAGGAAGTCAATGAAATGTATATTCTGAGGATACATGTCATAAGGTGAAGTAGTGATGTCTTAGCAGATGTCATTATTAAAAAAAAGAAAGTTAAGACCAATTGTGATAAAGAGCGACAAACTGAGTTTAAAAATTTCTTCATTAAAAATGAAAGAGCACCTTGTCAAATGGGCAATAGTTCTTGTTGTAGCCAGATGTATCCTTTTAATAATCTTTCAGGGAATTTTAGCTTTTTATTTTCATTTAAAAGGGTTTCAAACTCCCTGGGAAAGAGCTGCAGGTTGGTGGACCGTCTATGGGACAGCCGTAGATATCACTTGCTTGCTTCTAATATCTTATGCTTTAAAAAGAGAAGGAAAGAATATATTATCATTATTCGACTTTGATAAGAACAAACTTTACGATGATATAAAGACAGGATTATTGATATTCATTTTAATCTTTCCCTTAATAGGATTGCTGTATTCTATTGGGACTGGGTATATGATTTTTAATGAAAGTACAATGAATGCAATTTCTGGTCAACTTGCCGAAAGAACATTGCCTCCCTGGGCTTTTTATTATAGTATTTTTATATGGTGGATGATTTGGTCTACAACAGAAGAATTAACTTATCAAGCATACAGTCTTCCAAGGTTGCTGGGTAAAAATGGACAAACTCAAGTTATCCTATTTATCGCATTTTTTTGGGCATTACAACACAGCTTTTTGCCTCTAATTTTTGATTGGAGATATCTACTCTGGAGATTTATTTCATTTTTTCCTTTAGTTGTTTGTCTTATAATTGCATTTATTAAAACGGGAAGAATTACACCAGTTATTCTAGCCCATGCTCTTATGGATATAAATGCAGCATACTGGACTTTCAAATATTAAAATGAAATGCAGGAATGCAAGAAATAAAACAGTATTTTCTGAAGTCAATCGTAGCGAGTGAGTTTCCTTGTGTAATTGCACCATTATCATTAACTAGCAAAACGAAATTTATTTCTGAATCATTGAGGATGAGGCAATAATTTGTCAGAATCAGGATTTACAGAATTATAGAATTTTCAGAATTCCAGATGTGCTTTTTATAAAACATATTGGTATTATATAGAAACTATAATTTCAAGAGTCGCAAAGAAAGACGGACAAACTTGCTGTCTTGCCTTTATACCACAACCTAATGAAGTCCTGGACGGAGAAAATTATCATGATCATCTCAACCAGATCTTCTTGTCGTACTACTAAATAACATTATCTTACCAGCATTTATAAAATAATAATTTCGAAAAATGATTAAAACCAACTTGACTATCCTTTGTAGTTCTATTCTCATATTCCTGGTCATATCATGCCATCAAACACCTCAGCCCGAGGCTGATTATAATCCTGAGGAAAGACTAAAAGAGTTAAATATTATCCTACCCGAGCCCCCACAGCCGGTTGCGAATTATGTCAATGGGGTTCGAGCAGGCAACCTCATCTTTCTAGCAGGGAAAGGACCGAAAAGAGCTGATGGTACGGAATTAAGGGGAAAATTAGGTCAGGACATTACAATTGAACAGGGTTATGAAGGCGCAAGAATTACGGCCATTAATCAACTATCAGTTCTTAAAGAGATGTTGGGAGATTTGCGAAAAGTAAAACGGATCGTAAAGGTACTAGGGATGGTTAACTCGGATCCATCCTTTGTCGAACAACCCAAGGTCATCAATGGCTTTTCTGATTTGATGGTCGAGGTATTCGGCGAACGAGGAAGACACGCGCGGGCTGCCGTCGGTATGGCTACACTTCCCCGGGGACAGGCAGTTGAGATAGAGTTGGTCGTTGAAGTTTATGACTAATACACCATTTCAACCATGACCTTCAATAATAAATAAGATAAATGAAATTGATAACACTCCAGGGTTACGAGTGCTCCTTAAAGACTCATCTTGTCAGGTGTCTAAGTATAATTTTTCTGATGTCCTGCACACTTTTGTTACACGCACAAGAGCAAGATCTTAACTTGAAATACCTGGGTACGGCTGGCTGGGAAATGTCCAATGATAGTGTTACTATTCTTGTTGATCCCTATATTTCGAGAATTAAGTTGGGTAGTGGCCCATCCATCAGTCCCGATGACAATCGTAAGAATTATGTCCGCACAGATTTCTTTGAATCGGATACCGTGCTAATCAATTCTATCATCAGCAAAGTAGATTTTATCATGGTCCATCATGCTCACTTCGATCACCTATCGGATGTACCTTTTATAGCACAGAAGACAGGAGCAACAGTGATTGGTACTGAAACGACATGCAATATTTTACGGGCGTATGGGATATCCGACGATCAATTGCTTACTGTAAAAGGAGGTGAGGACTATCAATTCGACCATTTTTCAATACGTGTCATTCCTTCGCTTCATTCAGCCCTGGGAGACAAACACTATTTCGATTCCCGGACATATACGAAACCTCCGGAGGCGCCTTTGAGAATTATGGATTTTATAGAAGGCGGTTCTTTTATGTATTTGATTCGATTCGATAACCAAAAAGTCTTAACTGCTGGATCTATGAATTTTATAGAAAGAGAACTGCAAGGATTACAGCCAGATATAATTTTGCCCGGTGTTAATTTCTCAAGATTAGAAATATACAAATATACCGAGCGTCTGATGAGGCTAACTAATTTTCCCAAGACGGTCATTCCTGCACATTGGGATAACTTCCGAATACCTTATGGTTTTTCTCAAGAAACTGCCATCAAGCGTAAGATCAAACCATTTATTGAAGAAGTTAAAAAAGCATCACCTGGATCCCAAGTTATTGTACCCGTTCATTTAGAAACGATAACGATTAAGCATATCGATCATGAATAAATATTATAAAAGTACTATTGGGTCACTCTTTCTTTTTCTAATTTGTACTTGTGTCTTTGAGGGAGAGGCGCAGACAAACCCACTCTGGACACAACAGAAAGTCAAGAATTATTTACTTCATATGACTGTCCTGGAGGTTAAAGAATTTTTGACAAAATCTGACATGGTCATCATCCCGGTAGGGGCATTAGAACAACACGGTAATCACTTGCCGATTGGAACTGATTTTCTCAACGGTGTCGAACGATGCAAATTAATTGCTCAGCAAAGAGATATTTTGGTATGCCCTGTTTTAATGATTGGCCAATCTCCCTATCATATGGGTTTTGCGGGAACGATTACATTGAGTGCTGAATTAATTCTCAAAGTTCATCTCGAGGCTGTAGAAAGTTTGATTCAACATGGATTTAAGCGATTCATCATCATGAATGCGCATGGTGGCAATCGTGCCATTACAACATTGCTAGTAGATCAAATTAATCAGACCACGGCAGGTGTAGCTGTCAGCTTTGGTCAGGCAATTGGACCGTTTTTAGAAAATCAACCTCAAAATAGAACCGACGTATTGGACAGACATGCCGGCACTCCTGAGACTTCTAACTCGATGTATTTGATTCCATCATTAGTACAACTCGACAAGGCAGAAGCTTCAGTACTGACGCTCCCGAATCATTTACGAGATATGTTGCCAGCAGTGATTGCAGGAGAACCTACCGCTTTGATGCTCTTTCTGGCAGAAGGACTTAAGAAAGAAAGTACCAGAAAAAAGACTTCCGCTGCAGAGATGTCGACAACGGGAGTATGGGGAGAACGAAATCCTAAAGAAGCTACTATCGAAAGAGGGGCAAATCATACCAATAACATAGTCAATGCAGCTGTAGGATTTATTGATCGATGGAATGAGCTAGTGCCGTTTAATCGCACGGATTAAAGAACTAGCTCCGAGATATTGATTGAGTTTTCAGCAATTGATGATCGTTCCTTTTAGCAATAAATGGCTAGGTAACTGGTATAATATATGAAACCAGCTAAATGATTCAAACAGACTTGGTACATTTATTAAGTCACGGTGTTTAAATGTGGATTTGCATTCAACTAATTCAAGAATATGATCGAGGACTTACCAATTTGGATAGATTTACTGCTTCTAATTACGTGCCTGTTAACAATAGGTTTTTTTTATTACTCGAATGGGAAACCAAAGAGATTGACTATAGTACTTATATTATGGTCTGTCGTGCATTCAGCTTTAGCTTATAATGGTTTTTATCAAAATATGGTGGCGATTCCACCGAGATTTGGATTGGTTTTAATTCCATCATTACTCTTTATCATTTATGGATTACTTCCAGGGCAGCACGAGTGGTTGTTAAAAGCGAGAAATACTAAAATCAGTACGCTATTGCATGTCGTCAGAATTCCTGTTGAAATAGTGCTGTTTGCATTATTTATTTATAAAATGATTCCTGAGTTGATGACTTTCGAAGGAAGAAATTATGACATCATTATGGGTGTTACTGCTCCGGTGATTGGATATTTATTTTTGAAAAAAAAGATAGGTTCTAAAGGGTTATTAGTTTGGAATATAATCGGTCTGATCCTAATATTGTTTATTCTTTTGAATGGAATATTATCTGCCGAATTTCCATTTCAACAATTTGGATTTGAGCAACCGAATCGGGGGATTCTTTATTTTCCGTATGTTTTACTGCCGGCACTGATAGTACCCATTGTGATTTGGACACATTTGTCTGATATAATAATATTGAGAAAAAAGATAAAATTGAATGTTACGCTATAATTACCAAACACACTACGGTTTTATTACAAATTGAAAATCCTCTAAATTTGAATTTATGAGCAAACAACCTCAAATTATTGGTTCCAGATATGTGCTCGCTGTAAAAGATTTAACGATATCAGCTAACTACTACCAATACCAACTGGGATTTAGCACATTGTGGTCAGGCAAAGGATGGCATTTTCTCAAACGTGAAAAATTCTTTGTGATGCTAGGAGAATGCCCTGATGACCGGTCAGCTTTTGAGACTAAAAATCATTCGTATTTTGCTTATATAGAAGTGGATGGTATTGATACACTTTACGATGAATATAAGTTAAAGGACATTGAAATAAAAAGCGGATTAGAAAATATGCCCTGGGGACAACGAGAGTTCTCTATCCAGACGATTGATGGTCATCGGATAATGTTTGGAGAAGAAATCGAAAATGAAAAAATGTAAATTGTGCATGTCGCACTCCATCCGATAAAATAATCTCAGCTTCCAGGTCATTATTTAATATTAAGTAACGGGTTGAACGGTTGTCAAATCGTCTCGTAATCATCAATTGTTTTTAAAAATTTGTAAATTTTGTATTTATGAGAAAAGATCATAGCTCTGAAGGAGCGATTTTTTATCAGCCAGGGATAGCAACCCCTGGTTCGAAATTGCAGTTTTTTTTTAGAATTGGCATTATTTTTATAAAAATCCTTCCAAAGGCAGGCGGGCATGATAATTCTAATTTATGTGATATGATTTAATCACTCAACCGGTTAATTAGTTATGCATCATGGCTCTTCTCATCCCTTAAATTTAGGAGGCTAGTGTAGATGCAAGTTTGGTCAGTTGACATGAGTTACTCAAGTCCAGGAAAAAGAAAAATGCATTGTAAATAATTTCAAACTAAGGATTCACGAGTTATTCTGTATTTGGGATTGAAAGATATAAAATCGGGATTTACAATATCTTTGTTTAAGAGTATTGGTTTTCTATATTTTTTGCTTTGATAGAAACCATATGGGTTAATAATGCAATGTCAAGATCGGAGAATTTTGAATCTCTTTTTTGCCGCAAGCAACTTGATTTCGAGGAAGTCTTCCCTTTTACCGCTCTCCCAAATCTTTGTTGAAATCGTTTCAATGAACTTCATTATATTACCATAGAATAATGTACAACAGAGCATATGTCAATCAAGAATGTAATGAGTAAGATGGGGTTCAATCAATCTGACCCAACTAAGACAGTTGTGGGAGGAGATACGATTAAACCACCTCAATCTGAACACAAGAAATTCGGAACTATCATTGGCGTATACTTGCCCAGTTTACTTACCATCCTCGGGCTAATTATGTATTTAAGATTTGGATGGGTAGTAGGCAACCTGGGACTGGGCTTGACATTGGTGGTTGTATTACTTGCCACTTCTATTACTTTTATAACCGGTCTCAGCGCATCTGCGATCGCAACAAATATGCAAGTTGGTGCTGGAGGTGAATATTATATGATCTCTCGCAGCCTGGGTCTGGAATTGGGTGGTGCTATTGGCATTCCTCTTTATCTCAGCCGGACGTTGAGTATCACTTTTTACTCATTCGGTCTTGCTGAGGCGATCGCCATTTTTATTCCTGACATCGGGGTAACTGACAAATTACTGATTCAAATATTGGCGGCTATCATCGTAATCTGTACTACGCTCTTATCCAGTAAGAGCGCATCGCTCGTCTTGAAATTACAAATTCCTATAATGATAGCTGTGGCACTTTCGATTGTTGCGTTGCTCATAGGTGTCTCGATGCATGATTTTCGACAGCCAGACTTTCGCGCCACCTATCTTACTGCTCCTGAGGGATTCTGGTATGTTTTTGCTGTCTTCTTTCCGGCTGTGACTGGATTTACTGCAGGTATCGGGATGAGTGGGGATCTTAAATATCCGCAAATGTCGATACCGAAGGGTACGATGGGTGCTATCCTTACAGGTCTCGTCATATATCTGATGATCCCTATTGTTCTTTCTATCAGTGGAGTGATGAGTCAGGAAGATCTCGCCAATTCAGGTGTAGAAACATGGACGCAAATCGCTCTTTTTGGTGGAATACTAGTGTTCCCGGCCATATGGGGGGCCATACTGTCCTCAGCGATTGGCAGCGTTCTGAGCGGTCCGCGTGTTTTGCAAGCGCTTTCTAAAGATGGATTAGCGCCAAAGGTATTCGCAGAGACTTCTAAGACCGGGGAACCTGTAAAGGCTACGCTCATGAGCGGAGTAATTGCCGTACTGGCAGTTGCCTTTGGCGGATTGAATACAGTGGCACAATTTGTTTCTATTTTATTTCTGACACTCTATGTTATGATCAATCTCAGTGCAGTGGTTGAAAATCTCGTTGGGGATCCTTCTTACAGACCCACTATCAGAGTGCCCTGGTATATTTCTCTTGCCGGTGCCATAGGTGCCATATTTGTTATGTTTCTTATAAGTCCACTTGCATGTCTGGTAGCATTGATCCTGGAGACCTTGCTGTATATGTTTCTACGAGGACGAACATTGCAAAAAGAATGGGGAGATGCCAGAGCGGGTATGTGGTTTAATATTGCGCGATATGCCCTTGTTCATCACAGACCAGCCAGGCATAAAGCGCGGAACTGGAGACCCACGATACTTGTATTTGTAGACAACGTCCGCAAAGATCTGAGTGTGCTTCGATTGGCCTGTTGGTTCAGTCATAACACAGGTATTGTAACGGCGTCCCAACTCGTCGAAGGCGACTTGAATACCAAAGGTAATGAGTTGCCTGCAATGCGCGATACCATGAACCGTGTTATCATGAGCGAAGGACTTACTGCTTTTAGCGAAGTAAATGTCGTAAAGGATTTTGTCAGTGGCGCTATAAATGTGGCACAGGCGAATGGCATAGCCGGCATTAAATCCAATACAGTAATCTTTCGCTGGCCAGAAAATGATGACCGCTTGCTCCAGATATTGCGGATCTCAAAGACATTGGCCAATGCCAGGATTAGCACAGTCTTAGCACGACTTAATTGGCGGTTAGAACCAGGGCAACCTAAGGAAGTACATCTCTGGTGGAGTAGTCAGAACCGGCATGGGGATTTGACGATACTTTTTGCTCACCTGCTTTCCCTCACTGATCCCTGGTCCAAACCAGATATCACGATCCACTCCATCGTATCATCGGAGAAGGATAAAAAAAGATTAGAAAAGCAACTTAAGGAGCGGCTGCCAAGAATTCGAATTACTGCACAAGTAAAGATACATATTGAGGCCAAAGGAGAATCTCATACGGACATCATACATCGCTACAGCAGTGAGGCAACGGTTACCTTCATGGGGATGAACATTCCTACGACTGATGAGCAAGTTTATATGCAAAAGATGAAAGAGATATCAGATGGTCTAAGTACTACCATTTTCGTCAACAATGCGGAGGCCGGAGTACCAGTCTTGCTTGCTGTTGAGACGCCTGGTTAAACCACTTTTACCGAGTTATAAACTTTTATAATTTAATACTGGTTGTAAGTAAGGAATCCGTTAGTTATTACCCTTCAAATAACAAATGTGCCATAATATAAAAGCATGAAAAATAGAACCGTCAAACACCTGATTCCTGCCTATGATATAAATATGGGCGGGACGATACTGAAGCAGGCATTGCCTACTAATCAGGTACCTCATGTTGATCCATTTCTGTTGTTGCACCATGCTGAATTTCATTTTACTGCTGATGCGCCGGCTATTCATCAGGGCTTGGGGCCTCATCCTCATCGAGGTTTCACACCTGTTACTTTTGTGATCGATGGAGAGGTGCATCATAGAGATAGCCGTGGCAATAATCAAATTGCAAAGAAAGGGGAAGTGCAATGGATGCATGCAGGAGCAGGTATTATTCATAGTGAGCGCCCCTCACAGGCATTAGCCGAAAGAAACGGGAGACAGGAAGTGATTCAACTTTGGATAAACTCTCCTGCTACCCGAAAAATGGAACAACCACACTATCAACATATAGCCGAAGAAAATATCCCACTTTTCGAATCTAATGATAAGCAAATACGTAATAAATTAATTGCTGGCAATTACAATAAATTGCAGGGGAAGATTAAAACAGAAAGTGAGTTAATTATAATTTGGAGTCTGGCAACAGAAGGTGGCGTGCAAACAATGACAATACCTGAACATTTCAATACTATATTGTATCTCATAAAAGGAAAATTGAAAATTGATGGTTATGGGTTGGTGGAGCACAAGAGTTTGGTTGTTTTCGAAAATGATGCCTCCGCAATTGGAGTGACCGCCCTTGAGTCTTCTGATTATTTATTGTTGTCAGGGGTACCCATCAAAGAAAAAATCGTCCAACAAGGCCCTTTTGTTATGAATTCAGAAACTGAAATATTAAGGTCTATGCGTGATTATCAGATGGGCAAAATGGGGATATTAATCGAAGAAAAATGAATGGACCTTTAAACCTTTAAAACCCTCTTTCTTATCTGTATTGCCTTTTTTGCTATTAGAAATTTCAAATACGGCGTTCTCATTTATGAAGAACAAAAATTAACAATATAAATGGCAATCAAAGTAGGATTAAATGTGATTATAGCACAGGGCAATAGGTCGCTTAATGTTCTACTTAACCTGGGTATATCCCTGACCAATTTATTCATTTTATAGAATAAAAAAGGTAAGCCGATTCGCTTTACAACATTGAATGGCATTATGCGAGACATTAGGTTGTGAACTCGGTGATTTGTAAGTATACAATTCTATAGATTGGAAAGAGTAAGTGGTGGTAAACTAGTTATAAAATTTCTATTTCGATCTCTTTTCATAATTGCAATTATGAACGTATTATTTGCTCAAAAGCATGAACTGACAACTATCAAGCTTATAAAACGATAGCCATGACCAATATCTCCTCCTTGGAATCACGTAGCTTAGATTAGATGTGCAAATCGACTATACAATAATATTTATTGAATAGAGTAGTTATATAATGCGAGCTATTTAATTGAATATATGTCATCAAAGAATTTAATAAAATATTTTTTAGTATCTGTCATCCTATCTTTATTGTCTCTATTATGTACTTCGGATCCGGTCATTTCTGATGATAATCCAACCATCAAAACCAACCAAATAGTTGAAAATGGAGGAAGAGTTTCATGGTACCAGGGGGGTGACCATTCTAAAGTTCTATTCGATAGAATTACAAACTCAAATTTTGTTAATACGGATGTCTTTATAATGGAAGCAGATGGATCTGATATGAAGTGTATAACGTGCAATATTGATGATATAACCGATAGGTTCTCAGGACAACCTGTTTGGCATCCTGACGGAATCCATTGTGTAATTCAGGTAGAAAATCAAAATTCTAGGCATACCAGGTTTGAACATGTTTCTTTTGGTATCAACAATGATTTATGGCTGATCAATACAAGGACTTTAACGTCAGAAAAGATTTTTTCCACTGAATTAAATGACGCAGCCCTTCATCCTCAGTTTAATAGTTCAGGAGACTTATTAATTTTTTCACGTAGAATTGCAACCGAAGAGAGTTTTCCTGCCCTTCAAGGTGTTACACCTGGTGGCGAAAACCATTGGGATGGTTGGCAAATTCAAATAAATGATTTTGATATTAGCATGAGTGGAACGAATAAAATTAGTAACACGAGATTAATTAAACCAAATGGAAACGGTTTTTATGAAACTCATTCTATTAAACAGGACATAGTCTATTCTTTTACCGCCAATGGCCAGGGTTATGTGGACGACTGCTATCGAGTAGGAATAGATGGCCAAAATCCAATCAACCTTACACAGAGTACTAAGACATGGGAAGAACATGCGACCTTTTCCCCATCACAAAAGAATTTTGTATTTATTTCCAGTAGACATGATCAGACATGGTCATTTCCTCAAAGCGATACTAGAACCATCAATACGGAACTATTCATGAAGAATATTTCGAGCGGGAATATTGAGCAACTTACTAAGTTCAATGATAGTCAGGATACATACAGAGTCTTAACTTCAGATTTTGATTGGAATAAAGAAGGAAATGCTCTAATTTTCCTAGTGGCGAAAATCGAAAAATCAAATCCATTAATTTCTAATAATGAAATTTGGAGAATTGACTTTGATGAAGCAAAATAATATTCAATTCCTTTTTTGATTGACTGATTCTGTTTATTCAATATTCCAACTGTGCTTTTCCAATATTGTCCCTTAACAATCCACAATATAAATTTCAAAGTCGCCTTTGTCAACGATATTTCTTTATTTCTTTCAATAATGAATTTATCCACTTGTAGTTTTCTGGAAGAATTTTCACAATCAAATACCTCACGAAGTTTTCCTTTATAATTATCCTTCAAACTTTCAGGAAGTGTAAGAAAGAGGTACGATTTTAATATAGCCAATTAGGTCTACCGTTTTTATAATCTATTAAAGGATGAAATACTTGGTAATCGCTGAATAGATTTGTCAAGCAAAATTGTGGACTCATCAATCTTCATTGTATTTAAAGCATTGTTTATATAGTTAAGCTCTTAATTGAACCTAAGTAAGGTGTCATTGCTTGTTGATCAATGGGGCAAACATATTTGTTAATAAATTTATTTAATTAACGGGTTGAGCTGTTGTCAAATGGTATTGTAATCATATGTTTTGTTTAAGAATCAATGAATTTTGAGAAAATCGAAAAGATTATAGCTCTGAAGGAGCGTTCTATTATCAGCCAGGGATGTTAATCCCTGGTTCGAAATTGGAGTATTTTTAGAATTGGCATGCCCGCCTGCCAATTCTAATTTATGCAATATGTTTTAACCACTCAACGGGTTAAATAGTATCCTAATTATCGATATGAATCGCCTCCAAAATTATAATAAGCTGAAAGTATCCTTGTAATCTTTCTATCGAGAAAGTTCACTCAATACGATGTAATTCCAAATTGGCATGTTTCGTATTTACCACTTTCTTTTAGCTAAAATAGTACAGAAGTGACTTGATTCAACTCTTGAGACTTTGTGTGACTACACAATAAAATCTATGGATTTCACTGGATGGATATTTTTTACGACAGAATGATTATTCCTAAGAGTAATAAGACCAATTCATTGAACCAATCAAAAACCAATTCGTTACCTTTAATTAATGAACTTTATAAAGGAGGTAATACAGGTACTCAACAAACCATTTCCAGAAGAGAGTGGCACCTTCGAGTATTATAGAATTCTCCTCTTTCTGACTGTCTTTATCACTTTGTTCCTCTATATATTCGAGCCTTTTGGTCTTTCTACGCTTGAATCCAATAAATTTCTAGTTTGCCTGGGTTTTGGTAGTATGACATTTGTGGGAGCAGTTATCTATGAATTCACTGTTGGCCAAATACTGAAATGGACAGGGCTTCGGACAAGGTGGACATTTGGTAAATGGATATTGAACATGCTGTGCCTCATATTATTTATAAGTTTCGCCAATTTCATCTTTGTCAGGCTTGCTCTTTTTGGCAGCATCGATTGGACCCTTTTTCCTACGATGATATATGGGACTTATATGATTGGTA
>JAJCYJ010000759.1 GCA_029262975.1 Saprospiraceae bacterium | reverse complement strand
TTTCAATACATGAAGTCTGTCTTCATATGGGCTCGAAAAATATCCGATAGCTTCAGCTGCAAAATCAAAATCAAGTCCTGTTATAAAAACTGCCGAACACAATATTTTAGCAAATCCACTCGCATTGTGAGATTCTGCATTACCTGGAGGAGGTGAATATGGCGTATCCAATTCTAAATCGATAGCTCTCTTGATCATTTTTTCCTGTTGCTCATCAGATTCAATATCACTCATATTCATTGTTGATTGGTTATTTTGTTCTGGTGTATTACATCCCAGGATCATCCCGCTAAAAATGAATAATAAAAGTGAAGACTTTAGAGAAAAGGAGAAGCGTATCATAAGTATATATTTGGCCGATTAAGGTAAGTAATCAAATTCAAAAAAGAGAATGGACAAAACAATAGACACATAACTTCACAACTTTGTCAATTTTTTATACCACATTACATTAATATATCGTGTATTGTAAATTATAAAAAAAACATTCTTCCAAATGATTTAAATTAGAAAATCATAATTGTTGAATAATTTCTTCTATCTGATGTACATGTCTACGTGTATGGGTTATGGTTGTCAATACGATTTGATGAAGATCTCTTATATTTCGGTAATCGGTTTTATCTGCAAGTGTTCGAAAAGTAAAATGCTGTTTTAAATCTGCATTAGTATTTTTCACAAACTCAACAAACTTATCCCTGCTAAAATTAAATTGTGAAATTGCTTCATTTTTTGAACACCAACGCCCTAATGGTACTACATTCCAAGTGGCCTCGCCTTTAGTTGTATCAGATTCGTAATTTAAAATTTTAATATCATTTCCTGAAGTCATGGATACAAATTCAGGATGTGGCGGAGCCTTACTCAATACATAGACCTCGCGATAGTGCATATCTTGTTGTAAACCAATATGCTCAACAATTTCTGCTATTGTCCAGGAAGAGTCAGTCATCCTGAAATGCCATGCTGCATCGTCAAGAGGTGTAATCAGGTCTATTAATTCATTGCGCGAATCTTCTAGTCCTTCCAAAAGTAAATGCCTATCCTGTTCCGTCCAATACGTCGGGGCAATAGAGATATCTTTAATCTCACAACTCATAATACCAATAATTAAAAGGCTTAAAAAAGCTAAAATGATCGATGAATTTTTCATTTGCAACATTTGATTTCTAAAAATCACTTTTACAATTATATTTTGATATCAAACATCATTATATAATTAATAATAAGGCAAGTAGGGCATTATAATAATTCACTTAAAAACAACTATAATACGAAATCTAGTTTCGATTACCTTTCTTTCATAAATTCAAGAATTAGATTTCCAATTTTTTCTGGTTCGTCTTCCTGTAAAAAGTGACCGCATTCCGGAAGAGGGAATATTTTAGTCTGCGGCAGATCAAACGCAACCCTTTTCATTGTCTCACTTACATCTGGTAAAATTTTATCCTTTTCGCCATAAATTATCTGGACCGGACCTGTAAAAGAAGATAATTTATTTGATATTTCTACAAACCCCTTAGGGCTCAGATTTTGAACTGTTTTTCTTAAGACCTTTCTCGAAATTTTATCTGCGAAGGGTTCTTGATAATTTCTAAATATTTCTTGGTTTAATTTGTGTTTTTGGAAAACTCCAAATTTTATTGCCCATTTTATACCTCCGGGACTAGTAAGTACATCCTTAATAAAAGGAAGCACTGTAGCCAACCCAAAAAGTTTAACCGCCCATGACACTTCAGGGTATACAAGTGTATTAAACAAGATTAATTTGTCGAGTTGATTTTTATTTCTCAATGCCCAAAACAGACCCAACGGTCCACCGACATCGTGCACACCCAAAGTGATTTTTTCAATCTTTTTCTTTATAAGAAAAGCCGAAATTATTCTTTCGTAATATTTGAAACTATAAGAATCATCAAGAAATTTGTCGGACTTCCCAAAACCGGGCAAGTCCATTGCAATTACATGGTAATTCATCGATAGAATCGGCATAATATTTCTCCATAAATATGCTGAAGTTGGCCACCCATGAAGCAATAATATGACATCTCCGGAACCGGCAGACAAATAATGAATATTTCGGTTCTCGACATTTATAAAATGGCTGGTAATACTTGGATCCATAATTTGTATATTGAAAAATTATATTAGCATCGCATAATTATATGAGTGCTCTTAACTTCAAAACAATCAACTGATTCATTACTTCTAACACGTCGAAGGTCCAGGGACACAAATAAAGATAGTACACCTAATCTTCAATGAAAAGTTTACAATGTAGCCCACACTTTCTTTATAAGTGCTTTCGTGGCTATAATACCTTCAGATTCACTAAGCCGCTCACCTTCATATTCTACACCAATATATCCATCGTATCCCGAATCTTTCACCAACTTTAATAGTTTGTAATAATCTAAACTTGTTTCATCTCCATTATCCTTAAAATCATATGATTTAGCACTTACGGCCTTTGCATATGGTAAGAATTCATTCACCCCCTTATAGATGTCATAAGAATCGGTACAACGATTTGCCTGGGTACTCCCCCACTTTTCATTAAGACACCAGTTCCCAAAATCAGGAAAAGTACCAAAGTTTGGCATATTCACTTCCTTGATTATATCCACGATTAATCGTGCATTTGAGCTGTGTAATCCATGATTTTCTATAATGATATTTAAATTTTCCTTTGCCGCATACGCTGACAACTTTCCCATGCCGTCTATAATTGCTGCACGATAAACTTTATTATCAGAAGCTCCAAACGCATTGACTCTTATAGAATGACAACCTAGTAATTTAGCTGCATTAACCCATTTGTAATGATTTTCTACTGCGGTATTCCTTGCGGCATCTCCACTATCCCCTAAGTCTCCCTCGTCGTCCACCATTATCAATAGACTCTTAACAGAATCATTTTCTGCCCTCTTCTTCATATCTAACCAAAATGACTCATCATTTACTGATTGTACATAAAATTGATTGACATATTCGACAGCATCAATTCCAAAATTTGCTCTTGCAAGATGAGCAAAGTCAATTGGATCCAAACTTCCATCATTAAATTGACGGTGTAGTGACCATTGGGCCAGGGAAATTTTTGGGCTCTTCATTTTATCATTTATTTCACTTTTAATATTGCTTCCCGCGCAACTCATTAATGAGCAAGAGGCTATAAGCGGGACTGTAAGCGTCGTGTTTTTCAAAAATGCTCTGCGTTTCATTTATTTTTCATTTAACAAATAGTGGTATTCAATCTATTCAATTATTCAATATTAGAATATCCGTTTTTGTATTCAAGTGTATATTCTTTTCGACCTAACGACTTTTCTTTTTATCAGATGATTTTTTTATAATAATCTGTACTTCTTCATCAGACATTATCTTATCTTCAATTAAAGCAAAGGCATTATCTCTTGCTTGATTAACAAGTCTAACTATCCCGGGGTTTTTTATATCTTCGAATTTTGTAATTTTCAAATGCCTTATCCTGGATCCGGTTCCATGTAATAAACCATCCGGGTCATCTAATAGGTTTCCTGAAGGTAAACTAATGTTGAGATGTCTGCGGTAAAGTATTATTGCACAGTAGCTATCCCAGGCTTTTTTAGAGAAACTATAGCCAAAATTCAGAGACTGATAAGTATTAGCTATTAATTCGAAATTCGGACGTGTTTCATTTTTAAAATACTCCCTCAATTGTAATACTAAAGATTGTAATACATGATCATACGGCAATAAAAACTCTTCAATCCGGGCCTCTTTATTCATGATTCCCTTTTGGAATATTTAAAACCATCTCGTTGTGTCATCAATATTTAATTAGAATACCTGACATGTTTGTCGGCAAAATCCATGTATTTTTCCCAGTCATATAAAGTTACATCATGAACTCCCGATCGAATATGATATGCCATTTTGCCAGCCCATATTGGATCATCAACATTCGGCATCATTTCATTTGTAAAAACCTTTAATCCGTATAAATTGTAGGAAGGTCCGGCATTAAACAATGAAAGAAACTCACCTTTCGGGTCAGCCCATTGATCTTCAAGAGCGCTTGCAACATATATAGGCCTGGGTGCCAAAGTAGCCAATAACATATGCTGATCTAAAGGTAAAGCATCTTCGTTATCATTATATTGATGAAAATCAGAGGCAAACCAGTGCGGAAATCTCGTGTTAATATCTTTAATTGTCTCACCATATCTTCTTCTTGACAAAGCAGCACCTCCACATCCCGAATTATTAGAAATTATCATAGCAAATCTTTCATCGGACGCTCCGGCCCAGAGTGAAGACTTTCCTAATCTTGAATGGCCAAAAACTATAATTTTGTCGGAATCAACATCTTCGTCCGTTTCAAAATAATCCATGGCACATGATAAACCAAAGGCCCAGGCCGAAATAGAACTATTCAGTTTTTGATCACTTTTAGAAAGAGCTCCTTGTAATGCATGCAGCCCATTTTTGAATCCATCATCATAATCAGGATCTAAATCACCATAATAAATTGTCGCCAAACCATACCCTCTTTCTATTATTCTTGAGACTGGCCAGCGATGAGCACGGACACCCCGCGTCGAAGGTGGCGCTACATGATCATCAATTCCAAATTCTTCATTGTTCATCACCCAACTATCAGATATTAGAATAGAAGGATCCGAGTGCACGGTATGATTTCCAAAAAAATTGAGGCCTACAATTAATGGAACTGGTTCAGAAGATGATAAAGGAAGATAGACTAGCATATTGGCAGTGATTGTATCAATATCATTGGCAAAAGAAATTGCAACTTGTTTTCTTATAGCTCTTCCTCCTAAGGCACCATCGTCGTAATCAGTAATATGAAATTTTACAATTATACGGTGGTCATTAAAATGTCCATACACTTGATTTTTCAAAAATTCAAGAATCTCGGGTCTTCTTATATTCCTCCATTCTTCACTGGAATTAATATTCGTGCCATCATTTGAAACCAATAATTGTGGCAATACATAAGTGGGTATATCGTTTTCATCATAGTTAACCTGTGCCTTTGCCTCCATACCAAAAAGGATATATAAAATGAACAGTCTAATAAAAAAAACCATTGTGACTTTTTTAAATCCGAATAATTGAGTCTAATATATCATAAAACCTCTATAAACAGGCGCTTTAATAATTACATGGCTTAGGAAGAGTCCTGCTCATAATTTTTTTAACTTGAAATCCAGAATAATAAAAGACGATTAAGTTTAAATTAATACCTGGCAGCTCTAATCAATATTATCAACGCCAATAAAATAAGCATAGCATATCCTGTAATCTTACTGAATCGAAGCAGTTTATTATTTTTTATTAAACGCTCAGCAGCATGCTCAATTTCTAACTGGTAGCCAATTTTCCGAATCGTCCTTATCTTAACATTTTTGATCTTATTCATGGTAAAGAATTTTCTCAGGTCAGAAACGGCTTTAGTAATAGATGTATCATTGACTATTATATCTTGCCATACATGAGTCATAATTTCATCCCTGGTTACGACATCATCTTTATGGATCAATAAGATTTCAAAAAATGATTTTAGACGATGTTCTAAAAACAATTCCTCACAGTTACTCAATTTGATACTACCTTTTCGGGAATCAAACATTGCAGGTTGGAATATATGATTGGCATGGTTGTCCTTCACATTTTTCAATTTAATTTCATGAAATTTTCACATTTACTTCATTTATACCAACTATAATTCTCTCATCTTTGATAAATGAATAAGCAATCATTGTCATGAACAAATCTAAGAAAATAATTAGCTGGTCTCTGAGAATTTTGCTGGCACTTGGTTTTTTAGCTGCCTCCTCTGGAAAATTGACCAACAATCCACAAGTCATAGAGATGTTCTCCAATTGGGGCTTTCCTGCCAACTTTCATTTTGTTATTGGCATTTTAGAATTCGTTTTGGCGATCATGTTACTCATACCCAGAACACTGAAATATGCACTTATAGGCTTGGGGCTACTTATGATAGGAGCTTTAATAACACACTTGACATGTGATCCCATTCTTCAAATTATTCGCCCTTTGATTTTTATGGCTATCATATGTACCGTATACTGGCTAAACTTTAAAGATTCACAAATTAAGTCCTAATAAAATTTATTGGCAGTTCAAATGCGCATGTCTTCCTGTCCTTTGCATTGACCTATTCTTATGCCCTTTTTTTTACGTAAGTCTTTTGGACCTGGTCAAAATGAATAAATCAATTATTTTTCATCTACACTTGTAGAATAAATTTAATTGCTCTATGTTTGTAGAACAATTGATTTATCGTATGAATAAGTTATCGAAAACAGAAGAGCAAGTCATGCATCACATCTGGAGTATGGAGGAAGCTTACATGAAAGATCTCATTGACCAATATGATGATCCCAAACCTGCCCAAACCACAATAGCTACTTTGCTAAAAAGGATAAAAGACAAAGGCTTCATAGATTATTCAACGGAAGGAAAAGCAAGAAAATATTTCCCAATCATCGATAAATCAGCATATTTCTCTTCCCATTTTCGCGGATTGATCAATAACTTTTTTGGAGACTCTGCGTCCCAATTTGCTTCCTTCTTTACACAGGCCACAGACCTGACAACCAAAGAGTTAGAGGCTTTGCGCAAAGTAATAGATAAAGAAATTGACAAGAAAAAGAATGAATTATGATACTGTACATAATCAAATCAAGTTTGTGTCTTGCCATCGTACTAGGCTTGTACGCATTCTTTCTGGAGCGTGAAAAAATGCATCGCTTTAACAGATTCTATTTGCTCGTAGGACTTTTATTCTCTTTTCTTATTCCACTAATCACTGTATCCTATGTTACACATGACGTCACTGTAAGCCAATTAGTAAATACAAATTTTGATAACATAACCGGGATAGTTAATTCATCAGCCTCCACTTTGATTGATTCAAATGCTATATCTCCCAGGTACGGATTGTTCTCATTGTATCTCTTGATCTCCACTTTGATTTTTGTGCGTTTCACATGTAACCTAAGTCGGTTATTGTATAAAATTAGAAAGTACCAAAAGGTCTTGTTTAAGCAAGTCTATCTTGTTTTATTAAAAGAAAAAGTACTGCCACATACATTTTTACAATTTGTATTTGTAGACAATGAGGCATTTCAAAATAATGAAATTGAAAAAGAGCTTTTTACCCATGAATTGGCACATGCCAAACAGTGGCACAGCATTGACCTGGTTATCGTAGAATTATTGCAAATCGTATTTTGGTTTAATCCTTTAGTTCATTTATGTAAGAGAGCTATAAAACTCAATCACGAGTTTCTTGCTGATGAGCAAGTGGTTGTACAACACGGAAGAATTTCTAAATATCAACACTTACTTCTTAATAAAGCAGGCTTAAGCAATCAGGTAAGTCTTGCCAGTAATCTGAATTATTCTGTAACAAAAAAACGTCTCACAATGATGACTAAAAAAACGCCTCGAACCAGAGCCGTATGTATCGGCCTAATGACCCTCCCTGTATTCATCGCATTAATGACAGTATTTGGAAAAAAAGTACATGCTACTGTATCTAACCCGGACTTGGCTAGTATCGATCAGTCTATCACTTCTGAGAATATAATAGTACCAGCAGACACGATACCATATCCCGTTATACTGGAGCGAAATACCCAGCGATCAGGATTCTCACTGATCATCAATGAAGAGGTTGCACCTTCATCCGAAAGCACGCCTGTCCTGGCTCTTGGTGATGGATTGAATGATTTGAATTCCTTTCCAGCGATACCAAATCAGCAGGCATTGGGTATTACAGATACTGCCCCAGTATTGGCTTTATCCGATCTAAAAAATATAGAAGATACGCGTCCATTTCTTGCTGGAGCAGGGGTACAAAATAGTCAACATCAAACTCCAAATATCATTAGCCCTCGCACTTCTAACAATCAATATCCTGTGCTTTCCGGTAACTTGAAGACAACTGAAATAATAAGTACTTTATCGGACACGATACTGCCTCCACCCCCGCCACCGCCACCGTCGTTCCCTCCTGCGCCTCCTGTTGCCCCAAGTCACCCTAATCCTGCTGCATCACCATCAGGAAATCCTCTACCAAGTCCGCCGGCCCCACCTGCTCCACCATCAGCTATCGCACCTAATCCACCTGCACCCAATCTTCCGCCACCTCCACCACCTCCCCCTTCACCTGAAGATTATATAAAGAAAATGGCTAAAGAAGGAGCTGTTTTTATGATGGATGGGAAAGAGATATCTTCAGACAGGGCAATAGAAATAGCTGAAAATTTTAAAATTAAATCACTCAATACAAATAAGGAGAAAGGAGAAAAAACTGTGGTCACTATTAAGCTTCAATAGAGCTATATATGATAATATCAAAGAGCTCGTGTGACAGAACATATCTCTGTCCCTTGTACGGTCAATATAGCTCGTTAATCGAATCATATTACAAGTATATTCTATTTACAGAAATCAATAAATTTCTATAAAGGAGTTAAACAGAATAGATCCATACCTAATGTTATATTTTGGGGTGAGAAGATCGGAAGTTTAATTGATTCGAATCCTACAATTAATGTTACTTTTCCTTTCGTTGAAAAAGCCTGTCCGCCTGCTGGAGGATAACCAAAAAACCTGCCTGCTCGGCTGGGATCTCACCGGAAGACAGGCTCGCGAATTTAAGCCTGCACTCAAGGCCATCAACACTGGCTGACGCCATTCCAACCAAAGGTCGGCAGGCGCTCCATCTAAGACTATCGTCTTAGGTCTTTTCAAGACTTCATTTCGTTCACCCGCCAAGCCAGGCATCCCGTGTCCCACCAAATTCGCCTGCCACCCTTCCTTTGTTAAGTGCGAATCTTTATGATAAATCTTAAATTTAAAGCCTCCTTTATTGAATCTAACTTGTCTTTATTATTATTCAGACCAAGGTGTCATTATTAATCGCACATCTCAAGATTTAACCATTATATTGATTGATCTCACCATCCCATGTGACATATATCACTTATAGGTTTTTAACAGGGACTAACTTTGTCATCACATAATTACAAAGTAGAGATGTCCAAAAATCATTTTCAAGTTATAATCATTGGAGGAGGAACCGGCGGTATCATGACAGCCGCTCAATTGCAAAGAAAGGCCAAAAGCAAATTGGAAATTGCGATTATTGACCCTTCAGAATTACATATTTACCAACCTGCTTATACCCTCGTTGGTGCAGGCACTTATAGTCTTAAGCGTACACAACGTCCTGAGGCAAAACAAATCCCTAAAGGTTGTCACTGGATAAAAGATAAAGTCTCAAGCCTGGATCCGGACAATAACAGCATTGACACAACTACAAAAGGCAAATTTACCTACGAATATCTTGTCTTAGCCCCCGGAGTAATTTACGACTTGAGCCTTGTAGAAGGACTTGAAGAAGCTATGAAATCGGATGTCGTCTGTAGTAATTATCTGGATCCTGAAAAGACCTGGCAAGTCGTTCAAAATTTCAAAGGTGGTAACGCGCTCTATACGCAGCCCACCACTCCGATAAAGTGCGGAGGAGCTCCACAAAAGGCTATGTACCTGGGAGAAGATTATTTTCGCAAGGATCCTACTCTTAGAAAAAATACGAATGTAATCTATGCCTTTCCAGGCACCGTAATATTTGGTGTGGAAGAATTCAAAAAAAGACTTTTAGAAATAGTAGATTCAAGAAATCTTATATTAAAACATCGCCACAGACTTTTTAAAATTGACCCGGTAAAGCAAATTGCATATTATAAATACCCATTAGAACATCCTTATGAATCGTTGACTCGTAATGACGATGAGAATAAATCAAACTCACAAGAAAAAGATGGGATTATAGAAATCAAATATGACATGCTACATCTGGCCCCTCCGAATGTGCCACCAACTTTTATAAGTGAAAGTAAAATTGCGGTTCAGGAAGGTGGGTTAAAGGGATATGCTAAAGTGGATAAGCATACAATGCAAAATCCCGATTATCCCAATATTTTCGGCCTAGGGGATGCGATGGGTATACCAGCCTCTAAGACTGGCGCAGCTATTCGAAAACAAACCCCTGTACTTGTAGATCATCTTTTGGCTAAAATTGAAAACCGCACTTCAGATAAAAAGTATAATGGTTACTCTTCTTGTCCAATTGTGACGGGCTATGGCAAAATGCTGCTTTGCGAATTTGACTATGACAATAAGAAAGAATCTGATCCATATTTATCCAAAATATTAGATACCACAAAAGATAGTTGGCCTATGTGGATATTGAAAAAGTACGGATTGCCCTGGTTATATTGGAACCAGATGATGAAAGGAAGAATGTAGTTTTTCTAAATTCCTGATTATTTTCTGGAATTACAAAAATTCATTGATAGTACTAATCTTCAGTTTTCGCGCCAGGTCTGTATGACTTTTCCGCCCGGGCCTCTACATCCTCCCGATAGAATGCAACATCCTTAAATTGGACATCTGCATATCTCTCAGCCTGATCATCAAAATGTGGAGATGCCGGATCTCCACTTTGTCCCCCTGCCAGCATCGACTTGGCTTTTACCTTGTCTCCAAACTCGACAACTGCTACAAAGCTATTGCCTGAAGTCCCATATATTCGGTCAGAATCTTTGTACGCACTCGCTCCATATGATGCCAGTGCACCCCATCTTCCGGAAGCCAGTCCTACCGGAATACTTGGTGCTTCATCATCAAAATTTTGATGAATATCCCCATTAAGTCGCTGATATCTATTAATGTCTCCCCAGGGAATATTCCATGATCCAAAATCGTCAATAAGTTCAGCGTATGCAGATTTAAAAATGGACAGTTTTTCAGTATCTGGTGACTTACTCCCATAATAGTTAAAGAGTTCCATAAAACTCATGTCATCTGGTGCATTTCCATCCTTCATATAATGGAGTCCGTAGTAATGTGCAAGTGACAAAGGTATAGACTCTTCCGAGGAGGTAAAGTCCCATTCCCGCAAAGCTTCAATAGCTTCTTTGAAAGTTGGATCCTGTGGTTTTAGTTTGTCATATGCCCGAACAAGCCCAGGGATTAAACTTTCAAATGCCGGCAGATAAGGATCATATCCTAAGTCTATCAATTTGTCCAATGTTAATCCACCGGCTTTATTTAAAACTTTGATAGCATGTACTCCCCGAAACGTCTCACGGTTGAGTGACATGTACTTCGGGTAATTTTCTGGTTTGGGGCTATATTCAGCTGCACTTGTAAAAGGTGTTGAATTACAATTTTGTATCCAGCCATTAGGAGGATTAATGACCGTAATAGCTTCTTCTACCGGGTGTAAACCTTGCCAATCAGTTGCAGGATCGCTCCCGTCAATTGGCTTTGTGTAGTCAAATTTTGCATCACGACGAGGAATAAAATTACCGTGATAATATGCAATATTCCCCTTACTGTCCGCATAGACTGTATTATTGGAAGAGTTGGTGCGCATTTTCATCATCTCATAAAATTCTTCATGGTCTTTCAGTTTCGTCCTGGTATAAGATTGAATTAATGCTTCTTTGGGTTCCCACATCATAGCAGTAGCTGTCCATTTCCCGTCAGTTGAATGTGTAATAGGGCCATGATGTGACCGATAAATCGGAAATGTCTGCTCTCTCATTTCTTCACCTTCCCTGTACTTCAATGTTACTTTCTTCTCAGTGATCGGTCTTTGCTCTGTTCCATACTTATATGCCCAGCCGGAATCATCTTTAGTTACAGTCTCAACAAATTCATCGGAAACGTCCGTATAGGTAGAAGTATGCATCCATCCGGTATGCTCATTAAAGCCCTGGTAGATAAAAAATTGCCCCCAGGTAACTGCCCCATATGCATTTAAACCTTCTTCGCTGACCATATGCACTTCTCCTCGAAAAAAGAAGGACGTATGTGGATTGATCAGCAACATGGCATTACCAGATTCGGTTAATTTCCCGGAGATCGCAAATCCATTAGATCCTCTTGGTTCATCATCCGAAAGCCCAATCAGACCATCTCCTACTGGCACATTAGATGATAAAGATTTGTCTTCATAAAATTCCTTAATCCTGGCGGTTGAAACACGCTCAATGTCACCGCCGATAGACCCTTCACTGAAGTACATGGGCATCCATGGTTCGAAATGTGTAATCAACCTGGGCGTCACTTCAGGATGAGTATAGAGGTAGTAATTGATACCATCGGCAAACGCATTGCACAATAGTTTTAACCATTCGGGGCTATTTTCATATTCCTCGATTGCTTCCTCCTGGGTCATAAATAATCTCGCTCTCAGATCACTGTATAACTCTTTCTCTCCTTCGACCTCTGCCAACCGGCCAATGGCCCAAATATAGTTGCGCTCGACTCTATTAAAATCATCTTCACATTGCGCATATAACAATCCAAATACCGCATCAGCATCCGTCTTCCCATAGACATGTGGCACACCAAAATCATCACGGATTATCTCAACATCAGCAGCTTGTTGTTCCCATTGTGCAACTTCAGCATTTTGCTTTTGTACAAAGCAAGAAGTAGCAATAGATATTAAAAAGAAGAAAAGGATCGGTTTCATATAAGAGCGTTAGTCTATCAGATTATTTAGCATAATTGTCTTGATAAAAAGACCAGTGGCTCAATTTACAGAATTAAATAAATTAATGGACTAACATTTGAGAGTGATTTCTGAATCTTCGTTCTCACAAAATTAGATTTCAAGAAATGACTTATCCTTATTTGAGATCAATTTTGATCATTCAAAGAATACACTTATTTATATCCATCTAATTTGTCAACCACCCATTTTGATATATCCCGATAGAATCCTTCACTGAGGCTTTCTTTCTGCTTTTCTAATAATTCCTGGGATCTTTTAAGAGCCACAATGGCTAACTCCTTTTCGTTCATTTTATGATACGTATCAGCCAAATTGACAAAAGCTCTTACATTTTCAGGATCTAGTTCGAGCGCCATTTTGTACACGACTATTGCATTTTCAAAATCTCCTGTATCCCTGAAGTCATCACCGACAAATTTGTAATAAGGTGCGCTTGCGCGAAAAGTATAACCAAAGTTTTTCTGTTTTTCCTCGTAGTAGTTCTCAATTTGACTCCTTAAGTCTACATCAGTATTGAAAACAAAGTCTTCCATTAACTTTTGATCCACGAAGTAATTTCTACTCATTGCGATCAAGCCATCATTGATACTGGGAACGACTACATGCCAATGATCATAACCAGGATATGGTTTAGCCATCCAGGACAAGCCAACATTAGGATGTTCACTGATAATTGAATCCATGACACCAACATCACGTCCAGCCTCAATTTCGCGCATGCCGACATTACCGGCGGATGCATAAAAAAACTTTTTAAAAGATGTAGGTGCGCTCAACATAGAATCAGCATTATTTAGAATCAAATCATCTGCATAATCAAATGAAGGGCTTATACCTATATATGCATCAAACATGTCTCGGGCATCACTGAACAGAGTATTGCCAACAAAGGCACCGCCCCAAGAATGTCCAATTATGGTCCTGAATGAATTCACCCGATAATTCTGCTCAATCAAGGGGAAAACTTCATTTTTTAAGTGGGCGCTCAATTCAGTAGATGGCGGACGAAATTCACTTCCTCTATTGTCAGAATTTATACCTACTACAATCATCGGTATTACACTGTACATACTTACGAGGTACCCGATATTACCTTTAGTCATATTCCAAAGTTGATCAGAATGAGCATCAAGAACATAAGTAACAAGAAAAGATGTAGATGTATCACGAAAATATCGTTCGGGTAAAAAGACTCTTATTTTTCGTTCTTTGTTAAAAGCTTCGGACTGTATAAGATGTTCAATATTGTGTCTATCCTGAGCCTGAAGCATGCAGTTCAGAAAGAGCACCAAAAAGACAGAAAATATCAGATGATTGGTTGGCATGTTGCTTTATTTGAAATAGAAACGGACGCTCTACTTTTATATATTGTATAAGGCTAAAGTATTTTAATAGTACTCGACGACTCAACAATACAAGCTTCTCCTCATCTGACCTTTAAATTTTGCTTCAAATATGTCCTTGATATCACTTGTAAAAGTGAAATACTAACTCTAAATATTCTGGCAATATCATCGTCTATTATTAAATCTTTCATCAGAAGCGCGCAATTGGATTGGTAAAAGGATGATCATACAACTTTACCAAGTCTGACTTGTTTAATTAGAAAATAGTGTCATCATGACGATGAACAAAATTGTAATAGCCGGTGGAACTGGTTTCTTAGGACTCAATCTGGCAGACTATCTTTCTAATCTCGGATTTGAAATTGTATTAATCTCGCGAAACCCTCCAAAAAATACGATCAAGTATAACCATGTCATCTGGGACGCAAGGACCATAGCAGAATGGACAAATTGTCTTGAAAATGCTTCGGCTTTAATAAATTTAGCTGGCCGGAGCGTAGATTGTATTAAGACACCGGATAATTGTGATCAAATACTCAGATCCAGGGTAGAGTCGACATCCATTCTTGGTGCAGCATTGAATAGTATAAAAAATCCTCCTGGTGTATGGATTCAAATGTCTACAGCTCATATTTATGGAGACCCACCGGAAGTCGTTTGTACGGAAGGATCAGCATATGGATTTGGATTAGCACCTATGGTGGGTAAGGCTTGGGAGAAAGCACTTAGTGATGCAGTACTTCCTGGAATGCGTAGTGTAATTCTGAGAACGAGCTTTGTACTTGGTAAAAATAAAGGAGCACTAAAGAGGTTAGAGAAATTAGTAAAATTTGGATTGGGTGGAACCGTTGGCTCAGGACAACAAGGTATGAGTTGGATTCATGAAGATGATATGAATCGAATATTTGAAAGAGCGATAACCGATGATACCTTCAAAGGCACATATATTGCGACTGCTCCTAACCCTGTCTCAAATCGAGATTTTATGAAACATTTACGCCAGGCTATGAACGTATCTATCGGTTTACCCGCTTATGAATTCATGGTCAGAATCGGTGCTAAATATATATTGCGGACGGATCCGGAATTGGCCCTTTATGGACGTTATTGTATATCTACCAAATTGGAAGAAGAAGGATTCAAATTTAAGTTTCCAGAGATTAAAGAAGCTTTTCAGGATATTTATACTTCCTGAATATTGAGTATCACGTTTATGATTTGTGATCGCATCAGCGTTCGATTTAGATTTATTTAAACAGATACATTTGAGTGCAACTATATAACTAAACGCACCAGAGCAACCCAATCCTTATCTGATTCATTTAGCGGTTTGCCTATATCTATATTTCCGTTTCCGCGAACATTTAATACAGATCCATCCTGTAAAGGTCCGCCGAGTCTTGGATTAAACCATTTAATACTAAACGCTTGATTCGCATCAATTTCTAATTTTAAGTTGCTGCTTCCTTTAGGTTTATAAATCACATAAACATTTCCAGGTTTGGCCAGGCAATAAGCGTTTTTCAAATTTATTAAATTATTGCTACTAACCATATTTTCGAGTGGGAGTGAAGATAAAAACTCCGTTGCTATTGTTGACTGATGCCACCATAGATCGCGGCTCCTGAAATCCTCACAACTCAAGTCAGTCTCTGGGTATTTCCATCCGAAATACCATTCTACTCCTCCACTTCCAGCGAGCAGGGATCCCCAAAGGGCATGATGTCGGATTGTATCATGGGCGCTATCATGAACATCTGGCATCACACCTTTCCAGTGAGGTCCAAGTTCATCCATATTGACCAGCCATCTCTTATTAGTTGATTCGGACTTCTTTATCCAATATTGAATTCTTTCATTCACCCTTTCAGGATTTGCAATTTGCATGGAGGCA
Source organism: Saprospiraceae bacterium (assembly GCA_029262975.1). Lineage (GTDB taxonomy): Bacteria > Bacteroidota > Bacteroidia > Chitinophagales > Saprospiraceae > JAJRXG01. Next base: position 3,908 of record JAJCYJ010000759.1, on the reverse strand, counting down.
CCATCTAAATTAGAAAATCCGAGTAATGGTTCTAAATATTTATCCTGACCATGATCATCAGCATGAGTATGTACCAGCACTATCGGATGATATGGATTAATAGATTTTATATAATTAGCCATATCCTTTCTTTGTTGATCTGTTTGGCCAATTGGCGTCCAATCTGCTGCACCGTTTTCTTCACCTATATTCCAAATAATGCCCAGATGATGGCCAAACCTTGCGGACAATTCACGTAAGTATAATTTTCTTTGAACCTCGGTGTAACCGATATCCAACAAGCATTCATTTTCAGTTTCCTGCATAACTAAATGCATCAGGACTCCCTTTCGTTCCATGTGGTCAAAAACGATTTCCCACTGTTCAAGTTTGCTACAGTCAAAACGGTAGCGCTCATTATGATTTATATAGGGCCAGACATCCTTGCCATCTCCTTGAATGTTTAATGTGAGCATGTATATGGAATTCACCCCTTTTGATGACAGATAATTTATGGCTCCAATTATCCCTCTACCTTTATTCTTTTTCCAAATCGGGTCACCTGTGATCCAGTCATCCAGGTGAGGAGCATAATTATGAATTTGTTTATCTGTTTGTGCTTCACCATCACGATTTCCGCCGTCACCATATCTGTAGGTTTGGTCAAAATCTGCAAAGGCCAAGAAGTTCTCCGGGCTATCTGTTCCATTTTTTATAAACAATTCATCCTTCTCTGAATATTTCAGATAGCCTTTGTGTCCGTTGACTATTTTTCCCTTCGATCTAAAATCATTTCCAGTTTTATCAGCATCTGAAATAATAATCGTACCCTCCAACCCATCAAGGACTGTTGCTTCACCCATTTCCTTATTATTGCTTACGGCAATGTCACTTCCTGTGCGGAACGAAACTCTGTAGGACCACTCTCCCACTTCTTCAGGTCTAAAATGCACTTTCCATTTTGTCCCTTTTTGAGCAGATGATTCAGCCGCATTCCCATCAGCAGCAAAATATCCTGGCACGATATAAGAGATATTTCCTTTACTAAATTCCATCTCAAGACGATAATCAAGAAAGGGATTTATGCTGGCAGATTCATTTGATTCAATACCATTGAATACAAAAGTGACTTTGTGCCACTTTTTCAATTCCCCATGAATTTCAAACTTTTCTTTCTCATGAGTATTGCAGGCGTAAAAATTAGCAACTAACAAAAGAAGTAGGATCCTTATTATCATAGTCTAAAATTGAAAACCTGAATTGGTCGATGAAGGTAGACTTAATTTAAGCCATTGAATAATTAGTCCATCCAATGAATTTCATTCCACGGGTTCCCCCTGAGGCAGATAGGTTTAGGCCATTGTGCCTTTATAAAGTCGATATTCCATCCAATGGGTTCCTCCTTAGGCGGACAGGTTTAACCCATTGTGCCCATATAAAAACGAAAATATATCCAGCAGGTTCCTCCTGAGGAGGACAGGTTTAACCCATTCTGCCTTTATAAAGTCGATATTCCATCCAATGGGTTCCTCCTTAGGCAGACAGGTTTAACCCATTGTGCCCATATAAAAACGAAAATACATCCAGCAGGTTCCTCCTTAGGCGGACAGGTTTAAACCATTCTGCCAATACACATTATTATCCTACATTCGATTTATGAAAATAGAACATTTAGCTATATGGGTTATGGACTTAGAAGTCATGAAGGACTTCTATACCCTATACTTTAAAGGGAAGGCAGGGCCATTATATACTAATCCTACGAAAAAATTTACATCATACTTTATTTCATTCGAAGAAGGATGTCGATTAGAAATCATGTATAATCCTAACATTGCTCAAAATATGAATGACACTTTCGCAGAGCAAGTAGGTCTAATCCACTTTGCCATCTCAGTCGGATCAAGAGCAAAAGTGAATACCTTAACAGAAAGGCTCCGATCCGCTAACTACGAAGTCATAGGCGAACCCAGAACCACCGGTGACGGATATTATGAAAGTGTAGTGCTTGATCCGGAAAATAACAGGATTGAAATTACTATTTGAAAGACGTTTATTGCAAACCAATAGGTTCAACCCAAAGTCCCTATATAAAAACAAAATCCATCCAATGGGTTCCTCCTTAGGCGGACAGGTTTAACCCATTGTGCCTTCGTTATAACGAACTGAACACGGGGTTGAAACGAACTGAACACCGGGTTGAAACGAACTGAACACGGAGTTAAAACCCCATGGAGTGACAATTTCATCCTATGAGTTTCTCCTGAGGCGGATAGGTTTAACCCATGAGTTTATTCCATCCAATGGGTTCCTCCTGAGGTGGACAGGTTTAACCCATTGTGCCTTCGTTATAACGAACTGAACACGGGGCTAAACCTGTCCGCCCTTGGCGGAACCCCATGGAGTGACAATTTCATCCAAAGAGTTTCTCCCGATGCGGAATGGATTAACCCATTGTACCTAAATACAAATACCCAAAACATCGAGCTGAAAGTCCTTCCCAGCTATTTCTAAACAAAACATCCTCTTATTTGTCTGTTCACTATATCTTGCAGCGCAATTGATAATACAAGCTATTTAAACGGTTATGAAGAAAAGCAATAAGACAGATCTTTATAAGGCTCCTGACTACTACGGGCTTGATGATTTACTTTCAGAAGAACATATTCTTGCAAGGGATGCTACCCGGGCCTGGGTATCAAAAGAAGTATTACCGATCATAGAATCTTACAGTGAAGAGGCCAAGTGCCCTGTTCATTTGTATAAAGGAATGGCCGAATTAGGAGCGCTTGGGCCAAGTCTTCCCGAAAAATATGGAGGTGGTGGAATGGATGAAATCACCTATGGTCTCATCATGCAAGAACTCGAGCGTGGAGACAGTGGGATCCGATCTATGGCATCAGTCCAGGGATCTTTAGTTATGTATCCTATTTATAGATTTGGATCAGAAGAGCAAAAACTAAAATATCTTCCTCTTCTTGCTTCCGCAGAGATAATAGGTTGTTTTGGACTTACAGAACCAAATTCCGGTTCTGATCCGGGGTCTATGATCACAAATATTAAAGATGATGGAGATCATGTTATCCTCAATGGTGCTAAAATGTGGATTACTAACTCTCCTATTGCCGACATAGCCGTTGTATGGGCCAAGGACGAAAATGGAGTAATCAGGGGATTAATCGTCGAAAAAGGAATGGAAGGGTTTACGGCTCCTGAAATTCATGGAAAATGGTCCTTAAGAGCATCGATTACAGGTGAATTAGTTTTCGAGAATGTGCGCGTACCTAAGTCAAACTTACTCCCTGATGTCGTAGGACTTAAAGGACCTCTTTCTTGTCTTTCTAAGGCACGATATGGCATCGCCTGGGGTGCACTTGGCGCAGCTATGGATTGTTATGATGCTGCACTGAGATATTCTAAAGAACGAGAGCAGTTCGGAAAACCCATCGGACAATTTCAGCTTACACAGAAGAAACTGGCTGAAATGATAACAGAAATCACAAAAGGCCAATTGCTCGCATGGAGACTGGGCACACTGGCTAACGAACATAAGGCAACACCAGCCCAAATATCAATGGCCAAGCGAAACAATGTTTGGATTGCACTCCAAATAGCACGGGAAGCCAGACAAATCCATGGTGGCGTGGGCATCACTAATGAATATCCTATGATGCGTCACCTGATGAATCTTGAGACAGTCTTGACATATGAGGGGACACACGATGTACATTTGTTGGTAACTGGAATGGATGTGACTGGATTAAATGCGTTCAAATAATCGATCATTCGAAAATATACTTCGATAGAAAAGAATGATCTTCTGAGACATAATTTCTTGTTCAAAGTATGTGAATTAGTACATAACTTTGAATTATGGAGACAGCAGTGCTACCGATAACTTTTGACCGTACCGGTTTATCAGATGACGT
>JAJCYJ010000758.1 GCA_029262975.1 Saprospiraceae bacterium | reverse complement strand
CTATTGCTTTTACTGTAACAATCGTAATGCTCGATTCCATCTACTTTGGAAGTGGTAAGATCGACCACTCTTTTGTCGTTTGGCTGGTTCCATTTATGATGTCTTTTTCTAATTGGGGTGCGAGGTTTTCGCTGGACGAATTATTCTTTGACAAAGGTAATGTCCAGATTCAATCGTGGCCAATAACATATATGAGTTTATTTGTTGGCTTTGGATTTTTCACAGCGGGAATAATCAAACTAGCAGGAGGTTGGTTAAGTTTTAGTCAGTCTATGGTGCAAGGATATGTTATACGAAATGCCCAATTATACGATCGAGCTGCTTGGTTATGTGAGCCTGCTTTGGCAATAAAAAATGTTTTTTTCTGGGAAACTTTGGATTGGATGACAATAGGATTTGAAATAAGTTTTTTGTTCGTGGCTTTTTCTCCTATATTTTTTAGATTATATACGCTGCATGCAGTGTTTTTTCATGTCGGTATCCTGCTCTTGATGAAAATTACTTTTTCAAATTACATAATCCTCTACTTGCTATTTTGGTTACCCATGTTCAATTTTCAAAAATTTAACAACCAAATTTTCAAAAAGAAAGTGATAATATTTCTACTGATTATATCCCTAGTTGCAATTCTTTTCAGGTGGACTATCGGTTATAATGGGTTGATGGCATGGGCGTATGTAAATATTTTTAAAGAGAGTATAGCTATTAATCAACTACTCATTTTAGGCGTAGGGATATTAGCTTCGTTCCTGTTAATTAGAAAACTTAAATTCGTTTTTAGTAGATCATATCAAGCGTATCGATCGAAAAATGTTGGTGTTATATCCTTTGATGGATATTGTAATCTTTGTAATCGTACATTATTATGGATAATAAAAAATGACAAAGATGCCAGATTTAAGTTTAGGACATTGTCCGATAACGAGGTCGGAACAAATGAAGCTGCTATCGAATATTTTGACAATGAGACTGGTATCTGCTATCGTCAATCCAGGGCGTTTTTGGAGATATGCAGAAATTTAGACGGATGGTTACCCTTGCTTTATAATTGTGTTTTGATCCCATGGTTTGCAAGGGATGCAGTATACAACTTCGTCGCTCGCAACAGGTATAAATGGTTTGGGAAAAAGGATCAATGTTTAGTCCCATCTCAAGATATAATGGGTCGATTTATTGATTCAAAGAAGTGACTATTGGCGCCTTATATATTAATTTATAACTTATATGTTTAACTTGCGGCCTAGTCCAATTTTATTAGCCAAATCTTATTATTATGAAGGAATCTCTTAAAGCCTTAATCCCTCATTTTGTTTCTATAGCTATCATATTACTAGTCATAACTGTATACTTTTTCCCGCAGGTCCAGGGAAAAATCCTCGATCAGGGGGATTTGATCCAAAGTAGAGCTAAAGTTCAGGCTTTAAATGAATATCAGGAAAGAGATGGTATTCGATATCTTTGGAACCCGAGTCAGTTTGCCGGAATGCCTTTTCTGTATGCAGTTCCGGCTAAATCCAATCTCTTGGAATATATCGGTAAAGCATCAAAACTGGGCATGGGTGAGGCGATTGGGACTTTCTTTAGCCTGTCTCTATTCTGCTATATACTTTTCTTATTTATGGGCGTCAACAGATGGCTGGCATTAGGTCTGGCATTGGCCACAGCGCTATCTACCAATAACATAATTCTATGGAAGACCGGGCATTACAGTAAGATCCTAACGTTGGTTTATACGCCGATTATTATAATGGGCTTGATGATGTTATATGACAAAAGAAAGTACCTGCTGGGATTTGGTGTATTCTCTCTAGGATTGGGTTTGAGTCTCTTTGCCAGACATCCGCAGATGTCGTATTACTTGTTTATGGCACTGTTGTGTTATGGCATTTATGAAATATATATTTTACTGAAAGATAAGGATTGGAAGCACTTTATGAAGGCTTCAATATTAGTGATTCTGGCAGCGGCTCTGAGCGTAGGAAGTTCGGCATCTAAACTCTGGAGTTTGAATGAGCACAAAGAGTCATCCATGCGCGGAGGACCTGTATTAGCAGTAGGATCAGAAGATAGCCAATCTACAGATACAAAAGCTGGGTTAGAGTGGGACTATGCGATGCAATGGAGTAACGGGTGGAAAGATGTGGTGGCGACATTTATACCAGGATTTGTAGGAGGAGGAACATCAGAACATGTAGGCACTGATTCTGAAACCTTCAAAAGAATGAGAATAAAACGAGCCCCATTATATTGGGGGTCCTTACCTTTTACAGAGGCCCCCTCTTATCTGGGGGCAGTCATGATATTCTTGTTTTTGTTTTCTTTTCTGCTGATAAAAAGCCAACATAAGTGGTGGATATTGGGATCAGTGATCCTAATATTTTTACTATCCGGAGGAAAGAATTTTTCAATTGTGAATAAGTTCTTTTTCGATTACCTGCCATTGTTTAGTTCCTGGAGGGCTCCGTCCAGTGCTGTATCTGTAGCTGTATTCTTGATACCACTAATGATCTGTCTGGGAATGAAAGAAATGCTACAGCTTGATCGGTTGAAGTCAGGGCAAATAGCCAATCCCTGGGTCACTAAAATTTTATACCTTTCTCTGGGTGTAACAGCCGGGTTATGTTTGATTTTCGTATTAATTGGATCGTCAATTTTTAGTTTTGAATCTTCAGGAGATCCACGATATGCACAACAAGGATTAGATATCTCTGCTTTTATCAGTGACAGGAAGACCATGTTGAGAAATGATGCCTTTAGATCATTCGTATTTATCATGCTGGCAGGAGGATTGGTTTGGCTTTGGATCAAAGGAAAAGTAAAAAGTGTTACCATGAGTCTGGCGTTGATGACCCTCATGATAATAGATTTTATAGGAGTTGATCTTAGGTATTTATCATCATCAGACTATCAGACCCAGCGTGCCGCATCACAGGTTTATAATATGCGCAATGTAGATGAGCAAATTAAAAACATTGAAAATGAGCGCGGAAGTTACAGGGTATTGGATGTTCCTAATTTTGGTTCCTCAATGGGGTCTTATTACCACAATACGATAGGAGGATATGATGCTGTTAAAATGCGTCGATACCAGGATTTAATAGACCACCACATTAGTAAAAATAATGTAAGCGTATTGAATATGCTCAACACTAAATACATTATCACCAGGTCTTCAGAGGGTGTAGATCAATTGCAACAAAATCCGGGTGCACTGGGACCGGCATGGCTGGTCAATAGAATAGTTAACGTGAATAGCCCGAATGAAGAAATTGATGCCCTAAGTACTTTTGATCCCAAAGAAGAAGCGGTTATTTTATCTTCAGAATTTACAGGTTATTTGGACAATTTGAGTCTTCCTGGCGATGTAGGAGCAACAATCGAAATGGTTTCTTATAATCCTGATAATATCGAATATCAATTTTCATCCAGTAGCGAAGAACTTGCAGTTTTTTCTGAGACTTGGTTTGGGCATGACAAAGGATGGAAGGTGACCGTAGATGATAAAGAATCAGAATTTATAAGAGCGAATTACGACTTGAGAGCAATGAGAATTCCTTCTGGAGAGCATACTATCAAATTTCAATTTAGACCTCGATCTTTTTATTTGGGTGAAAAAATATCTCTACTTAGCTCAGGCCTTATATTATTGCTTCTGGGGATTGCTATTTATCTTAGAAAAGATGAGTTTGTAAAATTAGAAACACCGACAGCGCCTGTAAAACGAAAAAAGAAAAAGCTAAAGAAAAAGTAAGGAGCATGCAGAAGAGACATTTGAATAGACAACAATATTTCAAAGAACAAGCACTCACCACTGAAAAACATGTAATCCCTTATATTTCTGAATTCAAAAAAATTGACACCCAATCTAGAATTCTCGAGATAGGATGTGCTGAAGGTGGCAATATGCTCCCTTTCCTTGATATGGGTTGCCAGGTGGTAGGTGTAGATCTAAATCAAAACAGTTTAAACCAGGCAGAAGCGTTTTTTAAAGATCATCCTAACCGGCAAAATTTAAAATTAATTTACCAAAACATTTACGATAGCAGCGCAACAAGCCTGGGAACATTTGATATAATAATATTACGTGATGTAATTGAGCATATCCACGATCAATTGAAATTCATGTCTTTTGTTAAAAAATTCTTGAAAAAAGAGGGCGTTATATTTTTTGGATTTCCACCATGGCAAATGCCTTTTGGAGGCCACCAACAGTCAATCAATCATAAACTTCTTTCTAAAATTCCATATACCCACTTACTACCTAAAAGTATATATAGAGGATACTTGAAATTGTTTAAAATCCCGCACCATGTTATCGACTCAAGATTAGAACTTACTGAGACGGGCATTTCAATTGAAAGAATGAATGCCATATTGGAAATTGAAAATTTCGAGATACTTAAACGTGATTTATTTTTGATCAATCCCAACTATGAAATTAAGTTTGGACTCAAAAAAAGAAAACAATTCAGCTTTCTTTCTGGGATCCCTGTCGTAAGAAATTTTTGTACGACGTGTGCCTATTATTTAGTACGTACTTGATCAGGAGTGCCGTAATAATTCTTTGTGATTCCGATCGCTGTTTCTCTTTTGAGTACTATTTTTTGAAATAGGCCATTTAAGCTTCCGAGGCCATAAGCTGCAATCTGAAGAAAGAGCGTGACTATCGATAAGAAAGCAACCTTTACATCTTTATATTCGCTATATGATTGAACAAAAGCAATAATCGCAATTAAGATAGATCCTATCAACCCTGCAAGCACCACCCACTTTGCAATTGTTGTGAACAATGATAAAATCAATGCTATCATTGAAATTACCACGATCATTGCTGGTGCAAAATGTATGGGTTTTAACATCTCGGGATATAAATATCCTAAATTTATACGAGCTACACCCCAGTTGTGAATTTGATTGTAAAACCTCTTCAAGTTGGTCCTTCGTTTGTGATAAACAAAAGCATCTTTAATAAATGCTACATTGAAGTTGTTTTGATATATCCTGGCAGAGTAGTCCATGTCCTGACCATGTCTTAGCTTGCCAAATCCGCCAATTCGTTCAAATACTTTTCTATGAATACCCATATTAAAACTACGCGGATAATATTTGGTTACAGATTTTTCCGAACCTCTTGTGCCACCTGTTCCCAAAAAAGAAGTCATGGCATAATTTATCGCTTTAAGTAACACCGGAAAATCTTCATGATAGGTATCAGGTCCTCCAAATGCATCCGGATTATATTCTAAAATATATTGATGTAGCTTAACAAGATAATCTTTGGGGAGAGTGCAGTCAGAATCGATAAAAAGAAAATAACTTCCTGTAGCTTTTTGCATGCCTAAATTACGCGCGGCACCTGGCCCTGCATTTGATTGACCATATATGAGAATTTCGTATTGCGCATCATACGACTGCAGAAAGGGAGTTGTGCCATCCGTCGAACCGTCATCAACTATCAGTAAATCAAACGCTGGACTATCATTATTAAGAGCATCTAAAGATGCTAAAAGTTCTTTTATTTCTTCTATTCGATTGTACGTCGGGATGATGATAGAATATATCGGTGGCATCAAATTCTAATATTTATTTTGTACAGAATTGCTCGGAGTAAAATATATAAATGGATTAGAATTGTCTGAAAGAAACCATAATGATCCATCATTATTTTGCTCCTGTCCATCAATGATCTAAATTTCTTCTGATCTGATATTCCTCCAATTAAAAAACAGGAGATTATTTCATTTATTCTTATGATCCTCTTAGATGACTTGGTACACTTTATGATCCAGTCAATATCTGCGCTCAAATTATCCGGGATATACAAAGGTGTGATCGACCTTTTAGGAATGAAAGACTGATGTGATACGACCAGGCCTTTCTTAAAGGAGGATAGAGAAAGATGATCAGGTAGTTCTCTTGTGGTCAGGTCACTTCTTGTCCCTAAAATTGTGTTTTGACTGTCTATCAGGTAAGTGTCACTATAAAAAATGTCAACATCGGGTCCATATGACTGTAATTCCGCTATAATATTGGCGGAATACAGGTAATCCCCAGCATTCAAAAAAAGTACATATTCCCCAGTGGATCGACTCAACCCCTTGTTCATGGCGTCATAAATACCATTATCTTTTTCGCTGATAAGCAAATCGACAACCTCCTTAAAGCCTTCAATAATATTCATAGTGCCATCTGTCGATGCTCCATCTATTATGATATACTCGATTTCTTCTTTTAAATTTTGCTTTAAGACACTTCTGATCGTATTCTCGATAAAGTCCTCGGCATTATAACATACAGTTACTATTGTTAGAAAGGCCACCCTATAATATTAAGAAAAATTACCATATTTGTGACAAAGTAAGCCCAAAAATAGACAACGTCAGGATGAGATTAGCAAAAATAATCGATATCATTTTTGAAATTCCGGAGATAAAGGAGAAGCCACCTGTGCTAATCGATATCGGCGCTTCCAAATTCATTAATCCAATATGGAAAATAATCGGTCAAAAGAGCATAATAGTTGCTTTAGATGCTGACAAACGAGATATCGAATATATTGAAACAATAAGGAAGGATTATCCTAAGTTGATTTTGGTGAATAAAATAATTGCACCCAAATCTCTAATTAATAATGCACAGTGTAGTCTTTATTTAACCAAGAGTCCATATTGTTCCTCCATTCTAAAACCTAACATTGAGCTATTACAAAATTTTCATTACAGTGATTATTTTGAAATAGAAGAGGAGCAAAAATTAGAAGCAATAGATTTGCCTTCCTTACTGAATGAATTTAATATTGATTATATCGATTGGTTTAAGACAGATGCGCAAGGTATAGATCTCAGACTTTTCGATTCATTGGATAATAAGGTTCAAAATGAGGTAATTGTGGCCGAATTTGAACCTGGACTTTTGCCTTTTTATATAGGGGAAGATGTCTTATTACATATTATGAACTATATGTCTAAGTTGGATTTCCATATTGGAGATATTGATGTAAAAGGTCCAATTAGAATAAATAAAAATGATTATAATTCATTGTATAGCTCTAAAATCGGAGAAAAAATAGCAAAGCATGTTTTGAAAAAACAACCCGGTTGGGCTACTATTCAATATTATAATAATTTGACGAATAGATCAGGAGCAAGAGCGTTTTACATCTCATGGTTATTTCAATCTTTATTGAAAAATCATCCTTATGCTTATTCCTTAGCTCAACAAGCTTCAAGATTTAGCGATCACGGGGAGTTGAATAGATATATTTTAAATTACAGTAAATCGCAATTAACAGGATTGTTATTTAAAAAGGATACATATTTATCCGCGTTAGCTGTATTAGTGGACAAACTATTGCATAAAAATTGATATGCGGGTAGCAACATTATCCTATAAAGATGGAAATGGTGGTGCAGCTATAGCAGCAATGAGATTAGCGAAATCTCTTGAGAAGTTTAAGGAGATTAATAATAGTTTTCTGTGCGTTGACAAAACAACAGACATTCCTATAGTTTCTCAATATGGTTCTAAATATAATTTTTATTTAGACCGTCTTCATTTCTTTCCTTATGAAAAATCTGTTTCGGAGCGTTACAAATTTTCACCATCTTTTCATGGTTCTGATGTAAACAAATCAGAGATTGTAAAATCATCAGATATAATCCATCTTCATTGGATTAATCATGGCTTTATGTCCATTGAAAATATTGGACAGCTTAGTTCACTTAACATTCCTATTGTCTGGACTTTGCATGACATGTGGGCTTTTACTGGTGGCTGTCACTATTCTGAAAATTGTTTTAACTTCAAAATGAAATGTGGGAATTGTAAATTTTTAAAGAGAGGTCATAAGGATGATTTGTCTTATAAATTGTGGGAGAAGAAGCAAAAGGCATATGAAAACTTGGATTTGACGATCGTTACCTGTAGTAACTGGCTAAAGCAAGAGGCGCTTTCAAGTAGTTTGTTTTGTAAAAGTAAGGTCGTCAATATTCAAAATCCGATCGATAGTGACATTTATAGAAAAATTGATAGAAGCGAAGCTAAAAGAAAACTTGGTTTAGAATTATCCAGTAGATACATTTTATTTGTTGCAGCGAAAGTTTCAGATACTCGAAAAGGCATTGATTTGATTATTGAAAGTCTTCGTGATTTGAAAACGAAGAACTGCAAATTGCTGGTTGTAGGAGCTGATCCCGATGCAAGTTTATTTGAAGAGATTGATATGCCTATTGTGACTTTGGGATCGCTGAATGAACAATCTATGATATTGGCTTATAATGCCGCCGATGTTTTTGTCATTCCCTCCCGTCAGGATAATCTTCCTAATACAATTCTCGAGTCGTTATGTTGTGGGACACCTGCAGTAGGATTTGATATAGGTGGAATCGGAGAAATGATAAAGCATAAAAAGAATGGTTATTTGGCAAAGCCTTTTCACACAAAGGATTTATGTAACGGAATTGAGTGGGTCATTGAAGCTGATTTAGGCAGGGATAAAATAATTGAAGATTTACTTGGTTCTAATAGTTCGAAGACGATTGCTTCGCAATATTATGAATTGTACGAATCAGTTATAAAATGAACAGTAAAATTTCTCCAGTATTATTACTTGCATTTAATCGACCTCTCTTGTTCAAGAGGGTTATGGAGGTATTAATACATGCAGATGTTAAAAAACTGTACATAAATATTGACGGGCCTCGAATGAGTCGCCCTGATGATATCCGAAATATTAATGAAATATTAGGATTAATCGATGCTTATAAACAGAAGATGGATATTTCCGTCAGAAAATTATCGGAGAATCATGGTTGCAAAAAAGCAGTATCTTCTGGCATCGACTGGTTTTTTGAGCAAGTTGAAGAAGGTATAATATTGGAAAGTGACTGTCTGCCTGACAGATCTTTCTTTGCTGTTATGTCTGATTCATTGGAAAAATACCGGGACGACAGGCGGATCATGCAAATATCTGGATTCAATCCTTTAGACGAAATGAGAGAAGGCAAGCAGGAGTGTTTTTCATTTCTGTCAAGGCATGCTTTTATTTGGGGATGGGCTACCTGGCGAAGGGCATGGAAGCACATGGATCTGAGTATGTCGTCATTTCCAGAATTGTCGAAAGAGAATATGATTCTAACAAATGACTCACTTGCCAATAAATTTATGATTAGAAAATGGGAGGAAACATATAAGAATAAGAACAATTCCTGGGCTTATGCGTGGTCATATTGCTTGTATAAAGAAGGAGGATATTCTTTGAATTTTAGTAAAAGCCTTGTAGAAAATATAGGTATCAACGAACTTGCTACACATACCAAAAAGTCATCTCATCCCTGGTCAAAAGTAAAGAGTCACGAATTATGTACACCGTTTGAATTAGTTAGTGAACAGATTGATATAAAGCGGGAGACGCAACTATTCTATGCGATGCATAAACCAAGGCATAAATTAATTGCAAGAGCCATATTGGATAAGATAGGAGGAAAATGAAGTTATAATTGATAAATTGAAAAAATGACACAATTTTAAATGAAGAAGATTATAAAGGATATATTAAGACCTTTTTATAAGACTTACAAGAAGTACAGGGATGAAAGAGCGTTCCGTGCAGAGTTATTAAAAAATAAGGATAAGCCTTTGAATATTGTGATCGGAAGTTCTGGAAAATATCAAGCAGGTTGGATTCCAAGTGAGGCGTCATTTCTTAATTTGTTGAAAGAAAATGATTGGAATAAATATTTTAGGAAGAATGAAATAGATTGTTTACTGGCAGAACATGTTTGGGAACATTTGACATTGGAAGAGGGTAGGATAGCCGCAGGAGTGTGTTTTCGGTTTTTAAAAAAAGGTGGAAGACTAAGAGTAGCAGTGCCTGATGGGTATCACAAAAACCAGGATTATATAGAGTATGTTAGACCAGGTGGGACGGGCGCAGGAGCTGATGATCATAAAGTACTTTATAATTATGAACTATTCAGTTCTTTACTTGAAAAGGTTGGGTTCACTGTAAAATGTTTGGAATATTTCGATGCACATAAAGATTTTCATGCTATTAATTGGAGTAAGGAGGATGGTTTTATCCACCGATCTATAAGATATGATGAGAGAAATGCAAATGGCAATCCAAATTACACTTCATTAATACTGGATGCGATTAAAAATTAGTATTTCTAATTGTGACTATTGATCGAGGAGGATCATATGCTCAATGGAGAACATTTATAAGATTATAAAATAGGTAAAAACAGAATATAGCTACAAAAGCAGAACAGATCTTTAATAAAATTCGTAGAATAGAATATATGATTTGATGTTAAGATGAGTTATATAAAATAGATAATTGATGAGTCAAAAAGAACATTATAAAGAAAAATATTTTAAATGGCAGGGCGCGATTGGAGAGTTTGGAGGCTGGGCAAACATTGATAAATTTAGAGATTATATAAGTGCCGATTTGACGATCGTGGATTTCGGATGTGGTGGAGGATATCTTCTGCAAAACATTGAATGTCGTAAAAAAGTAGGCATTGAAATCAATGATGTTGCCAGGAAAAAATCTGAAGAAAATGGCATCCATACAGTAAGTTCGCCGGGCGAAATAGAGGATGATTTCGCAGATTTAATAGTTTCTAATCATGCCCTGGAGCATACCACCCATCCTTTAAATGAATTAAAGGAAATGTACAGGATACTAAAACCAAAAGGTAAAATCATCTTTGTTGTGCCCTGTGAAACAGTGGGTTATAAATATAAACCTAATAACATCAACTATCATTTGTATAGTTGGAGTCCGATGTGTTTAGGTAATTTATTTACAGAAGCAGGTTTTCGTGTCATTGAATCCAAGGGGTATATCCATAAATGGCCACCTTTTTATGCTAAAATAGCCAAGATATTTGGAAGAACCATATTTAACATGCTTGCGAGAATTTATGCTCGTTTGGAAAGGAGCTGGTATCAGGTTCGGGTAGTAGCAGAAAAGTAATTCTGAACTCGATGTTTAGAAACATTGTAAATATTATTTGGTAGATAGTCTCAGTCTTTATAATGTTAACGATTAGCGAAACATATGATATGTTGAATTTAAATGCATCAGGTGATTAATGTAGGAGTAGTCGAAATTTGTATTAAGGAGCATTATATGGTGGTTAATGCAATAGTGAAAACATATGCGAGCAATCGGGCAAATAATGTTTTCATCTTTACTACTCCTGAGACAATGGAATTACTCATTGGACAAGGAAATAATCAAGAGAATATTCAATACGTAATTCTAAGGGAAGGCGAAAAATTGAATAGATATTTTGAGAAGATTAACAGCTATCCACTAAATCGACTTCATTATACAACCGTTTATAAATATTATCGACATTTTCACCAATTTCAACCTAATAAGGATTGCGAGATCTTTTTTCATTTTCATAATGTTGATAAGTGGTTTAAGTCTGCCTGGTGTATTCAGATAAAGCGTCTCTGGAAAGTGCTGTTTGTCGACTCTGGTAAGGTTAATATATTATATCAATTAAAATTCAGTCTGAGGGACTTGTATTGGGATTACTTTCGAAAGCAACTAATTAGAAAGATGTCAAAAGATGGTACAATGTTTATTGTGCTGAGCGATGCCCAGAGATTCCACATAAGCAAATATTTAGATGTCAAAAGAACCATCGTTTTTCCTTCTTTGATTTATGAACCAAAATATCATAAAGACTTATCAGGGGATAATAAAAAAATAAGAGTTTGTATTCCTGGTCTTGTAGATCAAAACAAAAAGGAGTATAGTATTTTATTGGATCTCCTGGAGCGTGATATTGATTTTTATTCTAAATATTACGTCTTTGATTTGTTGGGTTTTCTTCCTCCAAGGGAGAAAGAGCTTTCAAATAGAATCAAAAAATTGATAAAAATTGGTTTAGATATTTTATATTATGAATATTTTATAGATGTTGAAATATTTGATCTTGAGCTCTATAAATGCGATATTATTTTGAGCAATATATTAATGGAAGAAAAAGGTAGTATCCAACGAAAGGAAACTGCTGCTGTCTTTCACATGATAAGAGGAGCGAAACCGGGAATTTTCCCGACGAGGTTTTTATTGGATGATGTTTTTAAAGATTCAGTTGTCAAATTCAATGACTACCGTGAATTACATGATTTTTTTATAGGCTTGACTAAAAATCCTGAAGAACTCAATCGGCTAAAATCCCTGGCTCTTAAAGCGTCATTACAAAATTCTCCTTCAATGTTAATTGATAGAATATTGTAAGTTGATTTACAAGTTAAACTGATTATATTTTTAAATCTGAATATAAAAGAAAATGTATAAAGAGATAAGTAGTTGTAGAATCTGTGGTAATCATAATTTAGAGCAATTGTTGGACTTAGGGGAGCAATCTCTTACAGGTGTATTTCCGAAGAATAAAGAGACTAAAATTACCCAGGGGCCGCTGGTGTTGGTAAAGTGTCATCCGAGTTCAAATGAAGATGTATGTGGTCTGGTACAATTAAAACACTCATATGATAATGAAGAGATGTATGGCGACAACTATGGTTATCGTTCCGGACTCAATCAATCGATGATAGATCATTTAAACGGAATCGTATCTATAATACTTGATACAGTGCAATTAGAATCAAATGATATCATTATCGATATAGGAGGAAATGATTCTACTTTACTGCAAGCATATCCAAAAGACAAGGACTTACAATTAATGGTTATTGATCCTACATCTGATAAGTTCAAAAAACATTATCCTGCACATATTTACAATTGTGCTGAATTTTTTAACGCCAAAACTTATCAGAGGTTATTTAGTAAAAAGGCAAAGGTCATCACATCGATTGCTATGTTTTATGACTTGGAAGAGCCTTTGAAATTTGTACAGGACATTTACGATGTATTGGATGATAACGGGATTTGGGTATTTGAACAAAGTTATCTTCCTTATATGATAGACGCTACTTCATATGATACGGTATGTCATGAGCATTTGGAATATTATGCGATCAAACAAATTAAATGGATCTTTGATAAAATAGGACTTAAGATTGTCGATTTGGATTTTAATAGTGTTAATGGAGGTAGCTTTAGGATAACTGCAGCAAAATCGGATGCTAATGTTGCCGTAAATGAGGAAAAAGTTAAAAGTTCCATTGATTCTGAAAATAGCAAAGCCTATCATAAAATAGAAACGTACAGACGGTTGGAGTCGAAAGTGTTAGAGCACAAGATTAAACTGACTAAATTGATAAGAGATCTCAATAGCCAAGGCAAAAAAGTGTTGGGTTATGGGGCTTCGACAAAAGGAAATGTACTGCTCCAGTATTGTGGATTGACGGTACAAGATATACCTTGTATCGCTGAAGTCAATCAGGATAAATTTGGCTCATTCACACCTTCAACTTTAATCCCGATAGTATCCGAGGATGAAGCTAAGGAGCAAAACCCTGACTATTTTTTAGTTCTTCCCTGGCATTTTAGACCTGGAATTATTAAGAGGGAACATACATTTTTGAAAAATGGTGGCAAGTTGATATTTCCTCTCCCTGACATAGAAATTTACAGTTTATAACATTGGTAAAAAAAGCTCTTATAATAGGCCATACTGGTCAAGATGGGTATTATCTCACAAATCACCTGGAATCTTTAGGCTACGGTGTCTTTGGTGTCTCCTCTTCATCTTTTTATAACCTTGAAGATGTCACACTTCCTGATGGAGGAGTGACAATGGAATCGTTTTGTGATGCACTAATTGACAAATTAATTCCAGATGAAGTATACTATCTAGCGGCTTTACATCAATCTTCCATTGAAAAGAATGTAGACGATCTGAAGTTCTACAAAGATACAATTGAAGTTAACGCATTCGGTTTGTTGAATATGTTATCCAGTCTTAGTAAATATAGTCCGTCGTGCAAAGTCTTTTACGCCTCATCTTCACATATTTTTGCCGACACTTCATCTATTACTCAGGATGAGTCTACGCCAACTTGTCCCATTTCGATATATGGCGTAAGCAAAGTTCTGGGCATGCAATTTTGTGATTTATACAGAAAAAAGAATATATTTTGTTCTGTAGGTATATTTTATAATCATGAATCTCCACGAAGGCAATCTAAGTTTGTTTCTAAAAAAATAGTTGAAACAGCAGTAGCTATATTCCGAGGGCAGAAGAATGAACTTATTTTGGGGAATCTTCAAGCTAGAGTAGATTGGGGTTATGCTCCGGATTACATACAAGCCGCTCATAAGATTCTTCAACTTACGTCTTCAGGCCCAAAAATTATTTCAAGTGGAACTATGCATTCAATTGAAGATTTTATAGTGCGGGTATTTGGATTACTAAATTTATAGTGGCGGAA
>JAJCYJ010000757.1 GCA_029262975.1 Saprospiraceae bacterium | reverse complement strand
ACCGCGTAAGCGGCTGGGTTGGCATAACATGCCCACATCCCTGACGGGTTCAGTCATTCCAATGTGCTCTGGCACATTGGGTTCAATCAAGATTGAAAATCATTCCTTCATTTCGCGAGCCTGCCTACGTGCGTAAGCAGGCAGGCCTTCCTGCCTGCCCGTGAGGACACGTCCGAGCAGGCAGGTTTTTGGTTCCGTTTTTTTTGGCGAATGAAAAAAAATGAACAAAAGTCAAGAGCGACTATGAAGGTTGGTTCACCCATTGTAAAGGGCGAAGAACCAAAATAATAGCTGTTTTACTAGCCCTAATGGACACGAATTGATAGAGAGCCAATGGGTGAATATTCATTTACTTTCTATTTCGGCAAAAAACCATTCACGAACTATTTGTGTAATTCAGGGCTGGAAAAAGGTCACCCACAAATCTGATACTTGATTCGATCCGGACCCGGATACCTTTAATGCATTCCTTTCATAAGGATAAATCACTGCATCAGCATTTTCCTAATTAGATAAAACACTGACCATGTCTTATTGTATCTCTCCCCGTGAAAAAGAAGTGCTCCATCTCATTGCCTATGAGAATACAGCTAAAGAAATAGCGGAGAAGCTATTTATCAGTAATCATACAGCCATATCTCATCGGCAAAATCTGATGTTGAAACTTTCTGTGAAGAATACCGCAGGGTTGGTAAGAAGGGCCTTTGAATTGGGACTTATAGCGCTAACTGCTGAGTAAGAATCACCCTATATAAACCCTCTCATTATATTATTTAAGAATAGATAAAATCATCAGAGATGAATTATTCAAGAATTAAGTGCATAAAATACAAATTGATAAATATTTCTCCATTTCATAGGACCTTCACTTCCAAATTTCTTATCAATGCTAAAAGACAACTACTGCTTATTGCAGTTATGAACCTTTTATCCTTGAGCTGCCTACTTGGACAAAGCGCATTTATCGGCAGTAATACCACGATGACTTATGATCAATGTGCTGGAACTGCAACCGTCATTGTGCAAGTGGTACAAAATAACGACAACAGTAATTTGAGTGATCGATTAGGTTATTTAGGTATATATCATGATAACACCCTTTTGGGCTCGGTTTCAATACAAGCAAAAAACCCCGTTTGCCCGACTGGCGATGAAACCACAACTGGAACCTTCACGGCCGGAGCTGGTGGTGATACCGAGGAAACATATCAATATTGTGGTCGGAATGGAAGTGGTCTGACAGCTAGGAGAAAAGCACAGTATCCAACATCTGGGTGGAAGGACATAGAGATCACAATACCGTTTACTAGGATTTTTGCAGGAGTTGAACAAGGCGGGATCTGGGACGACCTTTTTGGAACAAGCCCTGAGTTTGAATTTATAGATAGGACATACCATGGCGTAAATTTGACGACTTTTACCGATCATACTTTTAATCGTACTCCCTCAAATGGTCATCTGAAGGGGATTGTACCAACCAGTGTAAACGTGATTGAGGAATGCGGTCAAGTAGTTGTCACCTGGAATGACCCAAGTGAACCGGCAGGAAGCTGCCCGAGTTCAGCATGGGGTGTTAAAGTCTATAAAGGGGTAGTACTTATAGGTACGGTTCCGGCAGTGGCTCCGGCAGGTGGGGGTCCAAAGGCTACACCTGGAGCCTATACTCATGTTGTAACTCCAGGACCTCACAATTATAAAGTTGAAACATTTTGGAATTTTTCTTCGGGTAGGGATCACACGTCAGCTAAAGCTCCTACAAACGGAAAAGACGGCTCGTCAATTGACAAGTTGGATCCAACGTCGTTTTCTAGTTTACAGGGTACTTGTGACAATGGGGAAATTGTATTGACCTGGAATTTAGTGACTGGCGCTGATGGTTATGAAATTGAAAGATCCACCAGTTCAAGTTTTGCGACATTCGATCTTCTTGTTCCTATCACAAACGGAAACCAAATCAGTGTTACTGACGACAATCTTACATTAGGTGTACCCTATCACTACAGAATTTTTGTTATCAATGAATGTGGTGATAGATCTGATTCAAGTATTTCGCCACATTCGATGGCAATACCCCCTTCATCTCCCGCCAAACCAACAGCACCTTCCGCAATAGCAGATAATGCTAACAATTCAATTGTAGTCAAATGGACCGACGACTCCGTTGATGAGGACAACTTCGTTGTAGTTAGGACATTAATAAATGGTACGGGCCCTCCTACTGATATCCTTATAAATGAGTCTGATCCCAAGCTTATGATAAGCGGAACAGGTGCCACAGGACGAATTTTTACTTATGAAGACGCTCCACCACCATGTCAAAGCTATGCCTACACCATCAAGGCACGAAATACTTGCGGTGATGGCGAAACTGGGAGTATTCCTCAAGTCCGGATAGATCCTGATCTAACAGATGCCTTTAGTCCGCCCGGGGGTACTTTTAACGGATCAAAGGGAGCTTACACAGATCGAGTCCAACTGAATTGGACCAGTGATGATGATCAGATTATCGAATCCTATCGCATATCAAGAAGGACCATGGGATCTGGAGCTCCCTTTGTCTTGCTACAAGAAGTCACCGGTGGCGGTATTTACCAGGACTTAATTTCCGATGCCGGGATATTCTATGAATACTCAATTGTCGGCCTGGCAACATGTGAGTCAGTACAAATACAAACGGTTCCAGACACTACAATTGGCTTCAGGTCAAAGTCGGGTATCATCACTGGAAATGTGGCATACGAAGGAGGCATAGATGTAGCAAATGTGAAAATCAAAGCAGATAGAGATGTTAATGCTACAGGTACCAGTTTGTTACTCAACGGTTGCAATTTGTCAATACCACACAATGCTTCGACGCAGCAGATTGATGGAAACTTATTATTAGAAACCTGGATCAAACCAGTTTCTTATGGAGCTCCTTTTACAGTCATTAGTAAAGCAGGTGCATATGAACTGCTTTACGCAAATAGTACATATACCTTCAAAGTACACTATGCAGGAGGAATGGGGGATATTACCATGTCATCTTCTGAGCTGCCAACGGGAACCTGGAAAAGTCTGGCTGCCCAAGTCAGAGCAGATAGTTTATTTATTTACGTAGATGGTGAAAAAAAAGCCTCCGGACAATTGACTGGCTCAGTCAATGTCCTTGACCCTGTATCTCCAATAAACATTGGTAACGGTTTGGATGGTTATCTGAAAGAGATGCGTATCTGGAAGGTATTAAAAACTGATCTGGAAGTAGACCGATTATCGAAGAGATATGTGACAAGTAGCGAAAATGGATTGGTTGCCTTACTTCCTATGACTGAAGGCAATGGCAACTTTGCGTATGACAGATCCAAAAAGACTACATCAACGTTTAACGACAATCATGCGGAATTTAATGAAGGTTGTGGTCCTGTGATGTGGGTTACAGATGCTCCGACACAAAATCAACTTTCATATATTGCCTATACAAGTGCAACAGGTAGTTATACGCTAAATCTACCTTATACTAACGCAGGAGAAACATATACATTAACGCCGTCCTTTCCTGCACATTCATTTAATCCGACAGACCTGGTACTCTTCGTAGGAAATTCCTCAACGGTTATTAATGGTGTTGACTTTGTAGATGAATCCGCATTTTTAGTTTCAGGATTTTTAAAGTACAAGGATAATCTGAATTGCCCAGTAGCTGATGCATTCCTGAAGGTTGATGGCCAGATTGTGTTAGAAGCAGGAGAACCGGTTAAAACCCGCGGCGATGGGTACTATGAAATTAAGGTACCTATTGGCTTACATTTTGTCAGTGTTGAAAAACCTGCTCATGTTTTTAACATTGGTAGATTTCCGCCAGCTGGATTAAAGGATTTCCAAAAAGATGAAACTTCCGATTTTGAGGATAGTACATTGGTGAGGATAGTGGGAAGAGTGGTAGGGGGGACTATAGAAGGGGATAAAAAGCCGGGACTCCAATTATCTAAAAACAATATTGGTCGAGCAAATCTGACATTTGCTGCATCTGATGGCTGTATGACTGACACGACAAGTACTGATGCGGAATTCGGCGAATATGATATTGAATTGCCTCCAATGCGTTTTGATCCAACAGTCGACATGTTTAATGGTATTGACCATGATTTTGCAAGCCCCGCGGGTTCCGGCCTGGACCAGATAAACCTGGTTAACCCGATTCAACCCACAACGGTTAAGGACATCCTTTTGGACCCTTTTGGACAAGTAATCAGCATTGATTCTGTCACATTTGAAAAGCGAATCGACTATATTCATCGTGTAGACCCCAAGATCATAGTGACACAAAACGATGGCATCCGTCCCTTCATCGGCGATACACTGTATAACTATGTCAATCCTATAGATTTAACTACAATAGAAAGAAATTTATGGAATGAACCTATGCGCTGGCCAGTATTTGCTAATGTCGATGATACTCATTTCTATCGATGTATCATAAAGGTTTATGAAGAATATGTCAATGCCGACAACTCAGAAATTGATAGTGTACCTACCGTTGATGGTACGCTATTTTTTGAGAATGAATTGTCAAACGATCCTATGGTCTCTGTTAAGCTTGCAGATTTTAACGATCCGGACACCTTACGTGGCTTGATTTATTCCTTCCAACTTGGCGTCAGTAATTTGCTGTACAATCATTCTATCCCTGATTATAGTTTTACAAGAAAGTTTGGCATTCGCCTGGAGAAAGCAAACGGACAGATCATTCCTTGGAATCCATTTCCACTTCTGTCGGGCATGAATGACCCTTCGGGAGGAGACGGCTTTTATAGAGGTTATATTCTCGCTCCGAGGACCGATGGCGAACAATTTGTAACGAATGGGCCTGAGTATCCGGAATTCATACTCAGAGATCCACCCGGAAGCAACAGCTTTGCACAACGCAATACAGGTTCGACAACAACAAAATCAGAATCCTGGGCATGGAATGCAGGTGGGTCGGCATTTACCAATGATAAAATCACAGCTGGTGCTGACTTTGCGATGGGCATCGGCGTTCTAATTCAGAATAAGACAGATTTCAAAACAGAGATAGGATTTAAGGCTGAAATCTCTGGTGGTCGAAATGGTTCATTGAACAAGACAATCACTAATACAGAAAGCTGGAAGACAAATTCGGCGGCCTCGAAAGTTGGATCGGCAAGTGATTTATTCATAGGAACCTCACAAAATTTACAATTTGGAATCACTGAAATTCTATCCTTTGTTCCAGAAGATTTGTGTGGAGTATCAGTTACGTGCATAGACAGTATGAATTATCTTGGATTACCTTTCAGACCTGCTATACTTTCAGGTCTTTCATTAGTTCCGGGTTCTTATGAAACTGGATTCATCTATAGCGAGATTCATATCAAAAATATTGTAATTCCACAGCTCCTGTCTTTGCGAGATATCGCTTTGACGGAGGTTGGTACTAAATATTCAGATGTCCTCCCTATTGATGACCCCAACTTTGGAAAAAATAATGATGATCCAGACTTTACTAATGCTGTAATTACTGGCCCTAACCCTGGTTTTGAGGTACTTGAAGGTCCAAGTTATAAATACAATGCCATTAATCTTGAAGACTCTTTAACCGGTGACGTAGTTCGTCATTTCAATGATCAGATGGTCTTATGGGAAAAAGCGTTATGGTTGAATGAGTGGGAGAAAGTAAGAATTGAAGATCAAATATGGATTGACAGTCTTAAAACTGAAGAAATCGCTGCTGTTGAAGAAGAATACCTCGCAGACAAAATAGCATTTATTGCTTTAGCTGCTTTTGAAGCCGGAGGAGGAATTCCCATTGCCTATGGTATCATTGCCAATCCATTACCTGGTACAGCTGCCGGGGGGTTCGCAACTTTTGCAGTGACATCTGCTGTCTCTATAGCTAATGCTGAGGTGGCACAGCGTTATATCGAATACAAGTTCAAATTAGATCAAATTGAAGATCGATTTGAAGATACAGCTCCTAAAAACAAATCTTTTAGTTCAGGAGCTTCCTACTCGTCTTCTACCACATCAAGCCTGGCATCAAGTATTCAAAATTCTTTTGAGTATACGTTAAGCGCCGGTTTAAAATTGACCCTTGAAGGCCTCATCAATAATAATGGAGTAGGACTCGAAAAAGGTCTAAACCTCAATTTTAAGAATACCAGGAAATGGGGAGAAAGTACTTCAGAGTCAGAGAGTGTTAGTTATACTTTATCAGACAACGATTTTGCAGACTTCTATACGGTAGACATTTATCCTTCTCTTTTGGGTTGGGGCCCAATATTTAAGCGGCGACCAGGAGGATTAACATCTTGTCCTTATGAGGGTGAAGATCTGACTGATTACTATAACAAGGGTACAGTAATTCATCCAGCGACACAGCAAGTTGATGCTCCCACAATAAGCGTCGGAACCTGTTGTCTGTCAGGCATCCCGGCTGATCAACCAGCTGTATTTAATTTAACGCTTGGTAACCTGGGAGCTTCGAATTTAACTAGAACCTATGAATTGGCACTGGTGAGTGCCAGTAATCCATTTGGTGCCATTGTTAGAATTGATGGTGCAGTCTCAAATACTGTGACAATTCCTGCCGGCGGTTCTGTGCAAAAAACTTTGACTATTGAAAAAGGGGCCGGGGGCGTCTTTGATTATAACCTATTGGAAATAATTATTTATCCGGAATGTGATAAACTTAAGTTGAAAAAATCAGTATTCCTATCAGCGAGTTTTATACCCGTATGCACTCCAGTCACACTTTCGGATCCTAATGATCTTTGGGTACTCAACAACAACTTCAAGGACACGATGCCCATTCGCATACAGGAATATAACTATAACACATTTGGCCTGGATCATTTCATTTTTGGAAAAAAATCTGCAGATGAGCCTAACTTTACACCTATTCGAAGATTTTATCGAGACACTTTACCTGATGGCGTACTAGCGACAGATGCTGACAGCTTCACTAACGCTACCACTTTTATTGATTATGAGTGGGATGTTGATGGGGAAGACGATGGCACTTTTGATCTTCAGATAACAGCGGTTTGTAAAGTTCAGGGAAACGATGTTTTGGCTTATTCAGATGCTCATCGAGGCTATATGGATCGTATCAACCCACGCGCCTTTGGTACTCCCAGTCCGGGAGACGGTATTCTTGATCCTGATGACGATGTCCTACTTACCATGAATGAGACAGTGGATATCGGAAGCATTACTGATCAGAACTTTGAAGTATTCGGAAGAATCAATGGAGCTACAATGGGTCCTGGAACGGAGCACAAAGCAAGTATAGCTTTTGATGGTGTCAGCAGTTTAGGTGAAATACCGGAATATCAATTACAAAAGAGAAGTCTGACTATAGAGTTTTGGGTAAAAAGAAATGATCAAGGTAGTGAGGTTGTGTTATCTCAAGGCTTAAGTGATGCCGATCAGCTCCTGGTCTTTTTTCATACAGACAATACCATGAGATTTAAGCTTGGCGGAAATACATTCGAATCTGACGAACCAATTCCTGCAGATGAGTGGCATCATTGCGCTATCATATATGATCGCGACAATAACCAATGTACCATTTTTATCGTAGGTGCCGGAATGTCAGATACCTTCGAGAAGAGTGGAACTTTCATTACGGATTACACCTCAACGGGAGTCATCGGGGTCGGCAAACATATAGTCGGAGGACTGCCATTGTTCGATGGGAATTTGCATGGTCTGAGATTATGGAATATTCCTAAAACTACTTCTCAGATTAACAGTGGAAGAACCAAAGTCTTTAGTGGACGTGAAGCTGGGCTAATAGGATACTGGGCCATGGATGAAGCTGCCGGAGCTACAGCTGAGGATATTGTGAGAAGTAGGCATATGTCTTTGACCGGAACGACCTGGTCTATTTTGCCGGCCAATCATTCTTATAATTTTGATGAAAGTCAGGAATATTTGGAAGCTACCAATGTTGGCCCTCTCGTGTTCAGAGAAGAAACAGATTTGACATTTGAAGGGTGGATCAAGGCCGGAAATTCTGGAAAGCAGACTATTTTATCTACAGGTAAGCCTACCAGTACAACATTCAGGACCTGGGACATCCATTATGATGGAAGCAGTAATGAATTAGTGATTACTAATGATAACATGACTTTGTCAACTCCGATGGCCTCAATGTTCTCGGGGATATGGCATCATTTTGCGATAGTGGTAGAACGCTCAAGATCAGTATCCATTTATATTGATGGCAATCTTGTAAATACAGGTACCTCATCTGACTTTTCAGGATTTGCAGGTGTCAAGTTATGGGTCGGTTGTCGAGGATGGGTTGACAACTTTGATGTAGAGCATCGGGATCAATACTTTGATGGAAACATAGATGAACTTAGAATATGGAGTTCAGCAAGAAAACCTGAACAAATTGCCCGCGACAGAGTATTCCAATTAGAAGGCGACGAGTTTGGACTTCAGGTCTACTATCCTTTTGATGATATAATTCTAAATGCAAATAATAATCCAACGCGGGTTGCTACATTAGAAGATGCTGTGGTTAAAGGTCTGTCACTTCCCGCTGGAACGGGATTTGATTTGCTATTAGGAGCAGGAAATACTCTATCATTCACAGAAACTGATGCGCCAACTGTAAAGTTACCAAGGGTCAGAGAAAGGTTACGATTTGACTATGTCATAAATGATGATAAAATATTTATTGACATTCTGAATGATCCAGACGAGATTGAAAATGTAACTATTGATATTACTGTGAAAGATTTGAAAGATCTTGCCGGTAATATTATGCAATCAGAAGAAACCTGGATCGCATATATCAATAAAAATCAAGTTTTCTGGGATCAGGAATATTTCAACCTTGAGAAGAGCATAGATGATGCTTTAAGTTTTACTACGACAATTCACAACACCGGCGGAAGTCAGGAACAATACAGTATAAGTAATCTACCAGACTGGTTGACAGCAAGTACCACGTTCGGAAATATTGAACCGAACAGTTCCATTGAGGTTACATTTACAGTACAGTCTTTGTTAAATATAGGAGAATATGAACAAGATATATTCCTGACAACCCAACCTTTTAATTTTAATGAGCGGCTATTATTGGATTTGAAAGTTTTCAAAGATCCACCGGATTGGCTCGTTGATGGGACTGATTTCTTCTACGATATGAATATCATAGGACAGCTGAGAATCAATGACATACTGAGCACGGACGACGAAGATATTGTATCCGTATGGGTAAACGATACGCTTCGTGGATTTGCAAATATCGAATTTGATGATGCTTCTGGAAAATATCTTGTATTCCTTACAGTGCATAGCAACGATAACAATCCGAATATTGAACAATTAGAATTCCGAGCCTGGGATGCAAGTCGTGGAAGCATACTTGTTGATCTTATACCAGATGATGAGTATTTTTCAGTTAATGACATTTTGGGCACACTTAGTACTCCTGTACCCATTGAAGCAACAGTCTTCGCTGAGCGAACTTATGCCCTAAATGCAGGATGGAATTGGGTTTCATTTCCTCTCGCTTCGACTACATTGGATAGTATAGAACTTACACTTGAAGATTTATCTCCAGTGGTCGGAGATCTTATTAAAAGTAAGGATAATTTTTATTCATATGATGGTACGTGGAGCGGAAATATTCCTGGATTTAACACAAACGATGGTTATAAAATAAAGAGTACAAATGCTGATGAGTTCTCCTACAATGGATCTTTTATGAATCCTGGCGATGAGCCTATTACCATTGGCGCAGGATGGAATTGGATAGGTGTTAAGAGTGAATTCAATATCGAGATTGAGACAGTGCTGTTTTCTCTTGACAGTCTGAATACTGGAGATGTCATTAAAGGCCAGGGCGGCTTTGCCCAGTTTGACAGTGAATTTGGCTGGGGTGGATCTCTCGATTTCTTTGAGCCACAAAAAGGCTATATGCTTTTTTCCAATCATGATGGAGAACTCTTGTTTCCGGATAACGGTCAGTCCCAAGCGTCATTCAAAGAACCCGATCCGACCAAAGCCTTCGCGAAAGCTAAAATCAGGCGGACCCGTCAAAAGAGTTTAGGTTTTCAATTGGGTAAATACAGTTCGACAATGTCACTTGTAGCAGACATAGATGAGTGTATGGCTATTGATTCTAGTGGCAATCCTTTAGATCTTTCAGATTGGCATCTTGCCGCATATGTTGATGGCGAAATGAGGGGAATAAGCGAAGTTAATTGGGTCGATGTATTAGGCAAGTTCATTTATTACCTAAGTATAGAAGGTGATGAAACGGCAATATTAAATTTCAAATTACTTCATGCTACAGATGGAAATATCATTGATTTGGAGCAAAACCTGACTTATAATGTGAATCAAATTACAGGCACAGCACGAAGCCCATTTAATTTTACTTGTAGTGTCTTCGAACCGTGTGCGGATGATGTCTTTTTCAGGACTGCAGATATAGATGACGCACAATCTTTAATATCTAAAGGAGCTAGACTCTCTTTAAAATCCGATGCTATCCTGTCTACAGGCATATCCTTCAGATTTGCAGCTGGTGAAGAAATAGAACTATTAGCAGGATTTGAAACTGTAAATGGTGCTGTTCTTCAAGCTTTTATTGAATCTTGTAATAACCCAAACTAAGTGATCATGAAAGCGACAATCTATAAACACAGCATGGTTTTTTTGAGAAACATGACAGCACTTAGCCTGGGATTAATGTTTAGTCTACCGCTACTCTGTCAACCTCCAAACTGGACCATAAATTCGAATAATTTTCAAAACTCTATGGTTGCAATTATAACTGTGTCTGATGAATGCATACCTTCCGCCTCGTCATTTGATATTGTCGGTGCCTTTGATCTCTCAGGACAGATCAGAGGAGTTCAGATGACTGATGTAGACAATAAAGCATTCTTAACTATATTCAGTAATGGTGCTGGAGAGGATATCTTTTTTAAAGTTTATGATGCCAGTACCGATCAGGTCTACAACATTTATGATGTGACGGTTACATTTGTAAGTGATGGAGAAGTCGGTACGCCACCGGATCCTCCACTTATTTTAAATTTTGACAGCGTTCCTAATGGTGTAAATGCCGGACCAGACCAAGAAGTATTCAATATGACTACAACTACGCTCGAAGCAACTGGCACAGGCCATTGGTTGATTATAAATGGCGTTGGAGGAAGTCTTTCAGATGTTAATAATCCTACTGCCACATTTACAGGTGTTATAGGCTCCGTGTATACGATCGCGTGGACCTTGAGTGATAACCAGGGATGCATCGGTGAAACCGACGAAGTCGAAATCGTTCTTGTAACTGATGAACCGGAAAACAACCTGGTCACTTGTCTGGATGGCCTGGATAACGATGGCGATGGTCTTACGGATTGCAGCGATCCTGATTGTGGACTGGGTAATTCTTTAACCAGTAACACCGTCGATCCGACACCTATAGATTGCGACAATACACAGGCAGATGGCAGCATCTCGGTGGTAAAGCAAGGTGCTGAATTATACAGTCTTGATATGGGCACTACTACACAGACTACAGGTGATTTTTCTAATCTTGATGCGGGAACTTATAGTGTGTGGGTACAGAATTCAATTGCAAATTGTATTGAAATAATTGAGATAATATTAGATAATAACTTTGACCCTTTGCAGGGAATAGGCCCCATCGGTATTGGTGGTCCAGCAGTTCTTTGTCCCGGGATTGAAGGTGTGCTATATTCTTTGATTAACCGTCCTTCAATCGGAACACTAAGTTGGACATATACTGGATCAGATGGAACAATCACAGGAAGTGATCTTGGGAATTTGTCTCTGGGCAACACAGATTCAGGTGGTCAATTAATTGCTACCCTTACCGAAGATTGCGGAACCATCTCAGATACCCTGACAATTACTATTGGAGATCCAACGATTTGCAGCATAGCGCGATGCTCAAAAAATATTGAAATTACAAATGCAACCCTGAATCAACCAAATGCTCCCCAGGTATATCGAGCCTCTGGGAGAATGAACTTAAACACGCAAATCACACATGATAGTTATGAATTTACAGGAACTGTCGAAGTGCTTTTTACTAATGGTTTTAGTATTCAAGAAGGATTACAACTCATTGCGGATATCAGAACCTGTACAGTACCTCAAAATTGATAAAAACATAATCCACCTATTTTCAAAAATTGATTTTTCATTACAAGTCCATGGTTCTGCTGGTACGACAGAATTGTGGGCTTTTTTTTGGCACCTTCGTTATTAAAGCTATTTACCAAATAGGCTTTCAATTCAAAAGATATTGGGTATTCATCAGCGTTGACTAAAAATTATGGACTTCTGTTAACTAGGTAAGATTATTCAGAAGTTAATCCTAACAAGACACTATCATAGTAATCAAGTTCAAAGCCTTTGGGTATTATGGGTTGCTCTATAAATCCTACTTTCTTATATGCTCTAATTGCAAACTTGTTTCTTGCCGAAGGTTGAATTAAAATTTTATCACAATCCAAATTTTCAAAAATCAAGGCACATAATAGCTTAATGGCTGCTGTTCCGATTCCTTTTCCAGTATATTTCTTATCTGCTAACCAGATATCAAATTCAGTTGTTTTTGTTTTTCGATTAATGGGATTATAATTTATCTGTCCCACTTCCTGGAGATTGTTCAGAATGATAAAACATTGTCCTTTATAGGGCCGTACGTAGTCAAAATAATAGTCTTTATAATCTTCATCATATTCTTCCCATGTTGGTACAGGATTGTCTGGAAATTTTGGTGCACCGAGCATTTCTTGGGTTATATTAGAATTTGCCAGCCAATTAAATATTTTCCTTTTGTCATTCAGTGTAACTGCCCGTATTGATACATTGATTGCATTTTCCATTCAGTCCTTTTTTACTTATACTTTATTAACCAAATGAGCAATTAGTGGTTCTTAACCTTTTAAAGTGGGTACAAATGTCTTAACTAAACTATGAAATTTCAGTTTTTTCAGTTTACTAGTAAGAATTCTTAGGATTTGCACAATCAAAAGAAGGGCTGG
>JAJCYJ010000756.1 GCA_029262975.1 Saprospiraceae bacterium | reverse complement strand
CAGGAGACACGACACTTATTGGTTCAGCGATGCATTCGTCTTGCCATTTGAAATATTTCCCCAGAGGTGAATTCGCCGACCGTACCCGCGCAGAGTACCTCAGTTTTTTCAAACCAAGACCCAGGCTAAAAGATGCCGAGGGAAGAATAATAAGTATAGATATTACGCTAAATGCTGCAGCTGCGAAAGTAGAACTAGAAATTCCCGGAAGACTATATACCGATTATTTTAATCTTCTTAGGATAAAAGATAGATGGTATATCATGGATAAGATCTCGACGAATATTGCAACAGAATAAATGTGAGCATTTGACTGTTTTTATTGGGTTTAACACGTTTGATAAGTTTGACACGTTTGAGATGTTTATCACGTTTGATCTGTTTACCACGTTTGAGATGTTTTTTATGTTTTATTCGTTTAGGAAGTTCAGTTGGTCTTATTCCAAGAGGATAACTTATTTTGAAGTTAGGGATATTAATGGCTCCGCTCAGTCAGCTGTTATTCTGCTCCGCTAATTTTGGCTGTGCTCAGTCAACTTTTGATTCTGCTAAGTCAGTTTTGATACTGTTCGTATATTCCGCATATTTCGTAGAATACTAGGACACATGATCTGCAAAAAATGATACATTACCATTCTATTAATCAATGCAGAAATGAATCCTCATAAATTATACGGCATTACAGCTTCCGACTTTCAACATCCCAAAGAGGAAAGCTCCATGAGGACATTAAAAAATACCAAGGGATTGGAGAAAGTTGTGAAGAAGTTTTATGATATGGGAATAGAGAATATTATAAAACTTCAATATACAGGGAGCAGTTTGAAATTGTCCCCCAAATCCTTTCCGGATTTGTTTCGGCTGACTGAAATGGCTTGTGATATTCTGAATGTTGATTACATACCCGAATTATATGTTCAGAGATCTGAACAATTTACCGCCACGACGCTTGGGGTTGAGCGTCCGATGATTGCCATCTCCACAGAATGCCTTGACAAGTTATCAAACCAAGAATTGCTCTTTATGATCGGCAGGGAGGTAGCGCAAATCAAGAGTCATCACATTCTGTATCAGGAGATAGGTTTTATATTTCCGGAGTTGATGGATGCACTTTCCAACATTACACTCGGATTAAGTGGTGTACTATCCTCGGGTCTAAAGTATGCTTTGTTTCATTGGGCACAGATGGCCGAGTATACTGCAGATCGAGGTGGGCTTCTAGTTTGCCAGGACGTATATGTCACCAAGAAGTTATTTACAAAGCTTGCAGGGCTTCCGGAAAAATACTGGGCTACATTTGAAGTAGAAGAACTTGAAAATCAAGCCCGCGCTTTCGAAGGGTTTACAGAAAAAACCTTTGACAAGTTTATGCGATTTCTTTATGGAAATAATCTTTGGGCCATTGCCAGAGCCCAGGAAATCATCAATTGGGTAGAGTCCGGAGAATATAACAAAGTGCTTGTTGCCAAGAGCAGTTCAAACAAAATCGATTATAATTCGATGTTTTAAAGTCATTATCAAGAACGTGGAAGTGCTAAGAGGTGAAATTGAAAACTTTATCGCAATTAAATAAGTAGGATGAATTCTGATATAGTAAAAGATTATCCCTCACAATTGTATATAAACATGGATGTAGTTATTCTTGCTCTTCTAAGTATATTTCTACTTTATTTTAATACATTTTAAAAATGTGGTCCATTATTATTGATTAGGTGTATTTACCCTTATTTTTAAGGAATTCGGCCTCGGCAAGCAATATGAGTATAGAATTGCCAATGGTACTGAGTGGATTTGGCAGGAGAGAAATAGGAGAAAACGTGAGCATTTGAATTGGAATTTGTTGCCGTTTGTAAACGGTTACTTAAGATCACAATTGTTTATTTACAGCTATGGCCAATGAACTAGAGAGAATTGTGGACAGGATCGGAAAAGAAGAATAGGAGATATATGAGAAATAGTTGCCATGGTGGTGACTATGTCGTTGTTTGCGGCAATTAAAAAATAACAGATGAAATACACTTTGATTTTATTTCTATTTTTATTGATAGCATGTGATTCTAATCAAATAGTTGAAGATAAAGCTAAGGCCAATATAGAATTAGCATCTCAATATTTTACAGAAGTCTATAATAAGGATAATATTGATTTGATAGATGAGCTTTTTGTCGAAAATTACCATCATACAAACACAGAAGGGAGAACATTTAGTAGCCGAGATGAATTAAAATCAGCGGTAAAAAGAATTGAGGCACTTTTGCCTAACCTTGAACTGAACATTGAGGAAGCGATAGCTGACGATGAAAAGGTGATTTTCATAATTCGAATGCAATCGGATTTACCTAAAATAGCAAGCCAAACCACTAAGGCGAACAAGACAAGTTTTAATGAGATTTTTGTATTTTGGATTAATAATAATAAAATATATAAAGGTCGGTCAATTGGAGCACACCTGCCTTTCGTGAAACAAGTTTCTGGATTTGAAGGAGGATTAATAGATTTAATTAAAACCATTTCAGAAACCAGAGACACCTTAATAAAATGAAAATTGAAAAAAGCCACTAATATGGTATAAATGGTCCATAGCTGGAGAAAGCCAACCCTTAAAAGCAAGCACTTAAGTCAGACACGGTGTCTATTCAAACGGTACGTTATTGGCAAGAAACAGAGATGAATCAAGAATCACAAATAATAATATACAAACTAGATGATGGTAGCACAGAAGTACTTGTAACTTTAGTGAACGATTCTACTTGGCTTTAACAAGAGGAATGAAGCCCTGTAAGTAGGATTGGGTGACGACGAAAGTATTCGTACTTCACTCTGCTACGAACTCGAAGACCTTGGCTACAACCAGAAAAAACAATGCGAATAGCTTTATCTATATTTATTGGAATACATGGAATTATCCATTTACTGGGATTTCTTAAAGCATTCGGTATAGTTGAATTTAATGCGATTTCACTACCGATTTCCAAATCATTTGGAATAGTATGGCTATTGACTTTTGTTTTTATAACTATTTCCACGGTTCTATTAATTGCACAATCTAATTATTGGTGGATTATTGGAATCGTGGGTGTGATCCTTTCCCAGTTTTTAATAATAAATTATTGGAGTGAGGCAAAATTCGGTACAATTGTAAATTTGATTATTCTCGTTTTAATAGTACTTGCATATTCAACTTTTAACTTTAATAAAATGGTGAGTGATGAAACAGCAAAATTGTTTGAAAATTCAAACACCATAGATAAAAACATCATTACGGATCATATGATTTTGGACTTGCCAGCAATAGTTCAAAAATGGTTATTGAATAGTGGAGCAATTGGCAAAGGAGCGGTTTATAACGTTTATTTAGAACAGGACCTACAGATGTTAATGAAACCAGGGCAAAAAGGATGGACCAAGGGAAAGGCCAAGCAGCACTTCACAATTGAACCGCCTGGTTTTAATTGGTCGGTACATCTAAAAATGAATCCATTGTTAAATGTGGTCGGGAGAGACAAATTTGAAAATGGACAAGGAGAAATGATAATTAAGATGTGCTCCCTCTTTCCAATTGCAAATGTAAAAAATGATAAAAAGGTTAATCAGGCAACATTGCAACGATATTTAGCCGAAATAGTTTGGTTTCCTACTTTCGCCTTAAGCTCTCATATTATTTGGGAAACAATTGATAATCATTCCGCCAAGGCTACAATTGAATTTAATGGAACAAAAGGATCGGGTGTGTTCCACTTTGGCAAAAATGGAAATTTTAGAAAATTCGTTGCAATGCGCTATAAAGATGCAAATGATACCGAACCTACCGAATGGACTGTAACCGCGACTAAAACCGAAGATCGGAATGGGATAAAAATACCCGTGGAAGCAAAAGCGGATTGGAAATTAGAAAATGGTAATTGGACTTGGTTAAAGATAAAAATAACAAACATTAAATACAATGTGCAAAAAATGCCAGTGGTTATTTCTGAATATTAAGAATAGAGTTGTAAGTGATAGAACAAGAGTAGATGCTTTATTTTAAAGTCAACAAAAATCGAAATATTTTTTAGAATTTAAAAGTGTTTCTCTTTAGTTACCAAACTTTTCTCGAAAAAGAGAATAAACGCGCATTACCCAAAACGAATTATTACTGTGAAATTATTTGTTATACTTTTATTTGGTTGTTTGATTAGCTGCAACAATAACATAATAAAAGTTCCAGATTCGCCTTACCCTATTAGTAATGACTCCTTTTCCATAGATACGATTGCACAAGGGTTTACCATTCCGTACGGAATAGCCATAATACAAGAAAATGAATATTTTATCACAGATAGTGTAGGGAAGATGTTCCATTTTATTGATGGAAACCTTACCGAGATAACTGGAATGCCAGAGGTTGTAACCTTCGGTGTCCCAGGAATACGTGCAATTTTACATGGTGGATTGATGGATGTCAGTATTCATCCCAACTACTCATCCAATTCTTGGATATATATTTCATACTTAGATGCTGATGGTTTAGCAAAAGTTTCTCGTTTAAAGATAGAGAACAATACTGCTACTCAATTAGAGACTATTTTTTCAACAAGGAGCCAAAATTATACGGGGAACGGGATGAGGATTGTATGGGAGGATGAAGTCCATTTTTTTCTTAATGTCGGAATTTCCGACCTTTCAACTAATACGAACCCAATTTTGTATGCACAAGACCTTAATGTGGATGCCGGTAAGATTCACAGGTTGATGGAAGATGGGAGCATACCTTCTGACAATCCGGTTTTTGATGGCTTGACTTCGCCCACAACAATTTGGAGCTATGGTCATAGAGATGTGCAAGGTTTATTTTTAAACGAATCAAACAATACGCTTTTTGGTGTTGAACATGGCCCTAAGGGTGGTGATGAATTTAATGTAATAGTAAAGGGGAAGAATTATGGTTGGCCCCTCTTCACCTATGGTATCAATTATGATGGTGCGTGGGTTTCAACAATTTCAGAAGATTCTGCGGCCGTATTTTCGGTTTTTCCGGAATATTATTGGACAGTTCCGACTTATGATGGAGGTCAAGCCATAGCACCCGCATGCCTATTAAAAGTAAGTGAAAGTAATATTACGGATTGGAATGATTATTTTCTTTTCGGTTCACTGGCTTATAGAAGACTGATGAAGTATAATCGTAAAACTGATGAAACTTTTGGACTGAATATTGAAGGAAGAGTAAGGACAATTAAGCAATTACCGAGCGGGGATATAATTGCATTAATTGAAGGAAATGAACTTAGAACATCAAATGGAATGATTGTAAAGATTAGTAAATAATAAAAGAAATAGCCAACAACTTATAGACCTTTATGCTCCGTAAAAGTGGCACTTCACATATACAATGTGGTACCAGTAATAAACAAAATTTAAACATGAAAGCAATCATCCTATTATTATGTTTATTCTACTTTTCTTGTTCCAATGGACAAAGAATTAAACCCAATGAACTAAAACCGAAAAGCAAAGAATTATCTAACGCCTCTTTATAAGAAGCAGGTTTTAATAGAGATTCCATTGCGATTCTTTTAGATGCCATACAGAAGACGCCACATAAAGATTTTCGGGGGCTGGTAGTAATAAAAGATAATCACATTATCATAGAAGAGTACTTTAATTCCTTCTGGAGGAATTCTATTCATGATATCCGCTCAGCAGGGAAAAGTGTCACTGCATTGCTTTTGGGCGTTGCATTGAACGATGGTCTAATTGAAAATTTAGATCAAAACGTTCACTCTCTTTTCTCTGAAAGTAATTATTCCTCTATCAATGAGGACTACAAAAAAATAAAACTCAGACATCTCCTTGACATGTCTTCAGGACTGGATGCGGATACAGAAAAACCACAAACTATCGGTCATGCAGGAAACTGGATTGCAAGAGACGATTGGAAGGAGTACCTCCTCAATGTTCCCCTTCAGTCTCAGCCTGGCCAAGAATGGGTGTATGCGGATATTAATGCTGTACTGATTGGCTTGGCAATCGAAGAGGCATCAGGAATGAGTCTTAGAGATTATGCCCAACAAAAATTATTTGACCCTTTGGGAATTGAACAGGTCTATTGGTATACCAATGCTTCGAATCAAACTGGAGCTGCTGGGAATTTGTATATTTCAACATTAGATTTTGCTAAATTGGGCTTATTGGTTGTGAACGAAGGCGACTGGGACGGCAACCAAATCATTGACCCAAAATTTATTAAAGAATTGGTGACTCACGAAAACTTTGACCTTTCCGAAATTATCTCATTGGCAGATTCATACGGCATGATGTGGTATAAAACCTCCAGAACTTTTGGTAAGAAAAACCTGGACTATCTATTTGCATCTGGCAATGGGGGCAATCATCTGGTAGTGGTGCCCGACGAGAAAATGATTATTGCTCTTACCTCAAGTGCTTACGGTCCAGGATATGGACATGGAAGGTCTTATGCCATTATGAGCAAAATATTTGCTGCATTAGATTAAATATGAAATGGGGAATTCTGGAACAGAAAGCAGGTGACACTTTATTACAAATCAAATCCGACTATCAGAAGGCTGCACTTAGTATTCTTGTTTTCCATCATCAAAAAGAAATATTTACAAAAGTTGTCAATCCTGGAAAATGATAAAAGAGAAAATTATTTCAGCATACGAAACAATGGCTGAAAAGTATAATGATTTGATTGAACACCAACCTCATAATGCATATTACGATAGACCCAATACACTTAATTTAATTAGCGAAGTTAATGGTAAATCAATTCTTGATGCTGCCTGTGGGCCAGGGAAATATGCCGAAATTTTTATATCACGAGGGGCAAATGTAACTGGTTTCGATATTAGTCCTAAAATGGTAAGCTTAGCCAAAGAACGAAATAAAGAATTGGCCAACTTTTTTGTCCACGACTTATCTAAGCCATTTAAAAGGTTGGAAGCTCAATCTTTTGATATAGTTCTGTGTGCTTTGGCACTGAATTATGTTCAGGATTGGAATTTAACTATTAAAGAATTTTACAGAGTTTTGAAGCCAAATGGCCAACTCGTCATATCTATAGAGCATCCCTTCTTTGAATATAACTACTTTAATTCAAAGACTTATTTTGAAATTGAACATGTCACTTGTACCTGGAAAGGATTTGGAAAACCAGTTGAGATAAATAGCTTTAGGAGACCTTTAAATGAATGTTTAATGCCACTAACAAATAATGGTTTTTATATTGACAAACTAATCGAACCAAAACCAACAGAGGAATTTGAAAAACTCGACCCGAAACATTTTGAAGAACTAAATAATTTCCCAGCCTTTATGTGTTTTAGAGCCATTCGGAAAAGTTAATGGAAGAAGTAATTAAAAGTCGAACTGATAATTATTTGTATGATATATATGCCGGTTGGATGCCACCATAATGCATAAACGAGATGTTGACATACTTAACAAACAAAATAAAATTCACAATTATGACAAAAATAGTATTTGGAATATCATTGTTACTTGCAATGGCGTGTTCACAAAAGAATGCTAATGAAACACAAACTTCTGAACAAAATGCTGTTGAATTAATTGCTGTTCTGGATACAATATGGAGGACCGAACAAGAACCAATAACCCTGAGGGATTCTTTAATGAAAATCTATGGTGTAGCATCAGAAGAAGCTCAAATACAACAAAGAATTTACGAAAAGAATCACATTGTTAATGAAAGAAAAGTAAAAGATATACTGGATAAATATGGTTGGCCGACAAGAAATATGATCGGGGAAAGAGGTAATTTGGCAATTTGTAATGTCATTCAACATTCGGACCAGGAGGTGCGAATCAAATATCTTCCAATGATGCGGAAAGCTGTAAATGATAAAAAATTGGAGCCACGATTCTTAGTTAGAACAGAGGATAGAATTGCAACAGAAAAAGATGAATTACAAATTTATGGCGGACAGATGAAATACTATCCTGAAACTAAAAGCTTTAATGTTTGGCCTGTTTATGACCCTGTCAATATTGATAAAAGAAGAGCTGAAATTGGTTTGGTTCCAATTGCCGAGCATTTAAGAAACAGATTTGATTTTGAATGGAACCTTGAAGAGCAAATAAAAAGGTCTGAAGAATTTGAAAAGAGAAAACAGACTAATGCCAAAGAATGAAATGGAGGAAATCGATATGCAACCGTAACTCCCATTTAATTGTAAACTTAATGGGATTCGAAACTGGGCGTTCTATTTCAATTAATAGTTACAATTAATAACGATATCAGTAGCTCAGCAACATTTCTAATTTACCCTTGAGTTGAGCATTTGCAAGAAATTGCTCTTCCAATGCTTTGGCAAATGGGAATGGAGTATCAAGACTACCAACTCTAACGACAGGGGCATCCAGGTGTTTGAATAAATGTTCGCTTATGTATGCTGATATTTCTCCTCCAATTCCTCCTGCTAAGGTATCTTCATGGAGTATCAAAACTCTGTGTGTCTTAATTACACTTTTAGCTATAGCCTCATAGTCCAATGGACAAAGACTTCGCAAATCAATAATTTCAATTGATGCATCCAGTTGGCTAGCAATTTCCTTGGCCCAATGTACACCGAGACCATAGGTGATAATGGTAGCATCAGTCCCGTCAGACACAATTGATGCTTTTCCGATTTCAGTTGTGTAGTACTCCGTGTAAACTTCATCTGTTACTTTTCTGTAAAGCGCTTTGTGTTCAAAGAAAAGTACAGGATTGGGATCCTCTATACTCGCAAGGAATAATCCCTTGGCATCCGCAGGATTAGAAGGGTATACAATTTTCAACCCAGGAGTTTTAAAAAACCACGCTTCATTTGTCTGTGAATGAAATGGTCCGGCACCGACGCCACCACCACAAGGCATACGGATGACAACATTGGCATTTGCTCCCCAGCGATAGTGGGTCTTGGCAAGATTATTTATTATTTGATTGAAGCCGCATGTGACAAAATCCGCAAATTGCATTTCAATCATGGATTTCATTCCTTTAAAACTCAAGCCTAAGCCAATGCCTACAATGGCACTCTCACATAAGGGCGTATTTCGGACACGATGGCGCCCATACTTGTCCATTAAGCCATCTGTTATCTTAAAAACGCCTCCATAATCTGCAATGTCCTGTCCCATTAAGACCAAATTGGAATGTCTTTCTAAGGCCAGATCGTGTGCCTGGGCTAATGCATCAATGAATCGCATGGATTCTTTATTCCTGGTTCTTGGGAGTATCGTTTTTTCTACAATCGGCGCATAGACATCTTTTGTCTCCTGTGCAAGACTTGCCGTCGGGTGGCTGTCTTTTTCAGCAACTCTCAGCGCATGATTGATTTCTGATTTTATTTTATGCTTTTCTTCCTGGATGAATTGTTGATCTACTATATCCGAAGCTAACAAATACGCCTCGAAATTATTAACAGGATCTCTCTCTTTCCAGTATGACATCAATTCTTCGGGGACATATTTGGTACCACTTGCTTCTTCATGACCTCTTTGTCGGAATGTCATGCACTCTATCAGAACGGGTTCTGGAGTAGCTCTTAATTCAGATGCAAGCGTAGTAATAGTTCGGTAAACTTCTAAAATATTATTGCCATCGATAGTCATGGAACGCATACCATATCCTTTGCCGCGATCAGATATTTGTGCACATTTATATTGTTCATTGGTGGGCGTAGAGAGTCCGTACCCGTTGTTTTCAACAATAAATATTACGGGTAATTGCCAAACTGCTGCCACGTTCAATGCTTCGTGAAACTCTCCCTGGCTCGTGCCTCCTTCTCCGGTAAATGCAAGACTTATTTTTGCTTCTTTTTTCAATTTGCAGGCAAGCGCCACTCCTGCAGATAGTGATAATTGTGGCCCAAGATGTGAGATCATCCCGACAATGCCATATTCTAAAGTTCCGAAATGAAATGAACGATCACGGCCTTTCGTAAACCCTGACATTTTACCTTGCCATTGGGCAAATAATCTTTCGAGCGGAACTTGACGGGATGTAAAGACGCCAAGATTTCTATGCATCGGA
This sequence comes from Saprospiraceae bacterium, assembly GCA_029262975.1. Taxonomy (GTDB): domain Bacteria; phylum Bacteroidota; class Bacteroidia; order Chitinophagales; family Saprospiraceae; genus JAJRXG01. Next base: position 663 of record JAJCYJ010000756.1, on the reverse strand, counting down.
AATATAATCTCGTCCTGCTCCAATGAGAGCGTAGCGCCAACTGATATAGCTTCCTGACCAATGCCAGAAAACCACTTGCTGATTTTACCCTGGCGTAACAAAATGAGCATCTTTTCCTCTATTAATCGAGGTCGAAGCATGTTCAAATAAAGACGTTTTAGAACGTCATCTGATAAACCGGTACGGTCAAAAGTTATCGGTAGCACTGCTGTCTCCATAATGCAAAGTTATGTACTAATTCAAATACTTTGAACAAGAAATTATGTCTCAGAAGCTCGTTCTTTTCTGTCGAAGGCTATTTTTGAATGAACGATTATTTGAAGGCATTCAATCCTGTCACATCCATTCCTGTTATCAACAAATGTACGTCGTGTGTCCCTTCATATGTCAAGACGGTCTCAAGATTCATCAAATGCCGCATCATGGGATATTCATTCGTAATACCCATGCCTCCATGTATCTGTCTGGCTTCCCGGGCTATTTGGAGTGCAATCCAAACATTGTTTCGCTTAGCCATCGATATCTGTGCAGGTGTTGCCTTATTTTCGTTAGCCAGTGTGCCCAGTCTCCATGCGAGCAATTGACCTTTTGTGATTTCTGTTATCATTTCAGCCAGTTTCTTCTGTGTAAGCTGAAATTGTCCGATGGGTTTTCCGAACTGCT
>JAJCYJ010000755.1 GCA_029262975.1 Saprospiraceae bacterium | reverse complement strand
TATAATATTTCTAAAATTGAATTTCTATGAATTGCACAATTCATTTTCCCATACAAAGCGACTAATGGGTTTTTGCAATCTATAGTTTTGTTCTTATCATACACATCGCATAGGCTAACGGCAATTTGTTCAACGATGTGTTCATCAGAAAATCGTTCAATCGTTCTTGTTATTAATTTTGAATCTCCTTTTTTATAATTCCATTTTAGTATGTCCAAGTGTTTCGCTGGTTCTTTTCTTGTATTTTCTAATTTTCCTATTGCTAAATCTCTAATACCTGAATCACTAAAAAAGCTCATAGCTTCATAAGCATAAGCTCGAATTGTCGATGAATACTTCTTATTCAGATAATTCTGGAGATCTTTTATTGAGTAAGGATATTTAACAAGTGTAAATACATGCAATACTTTGCTGAGAGTTTTGCTGTTGGATTTTGGGTCAAGTAGTTTAGCGATTTGCTTTACTTCATCTTTGGATAGCTTCTCAATTACATAGAACATTGGACTTCTTTGCTTGTCATCCTTCAGTGAGTGGATTATTTTTTCGATTGTCCATTTTGTTTTTGTCCTTTTATTCTTACTCCATCTTTTTCTTGTGGCATTAATGTTCTTAAGATAAGTTTTTATGTTAGGATTGGTTTTAGCTTCCTTATTAAGGACTTTGCCTATTTTTTCTTTAGGATTATCTTCATCAAAACTCTGAACTATCCAATCATCTTGGTATTCATCATCTCCTTTTCTTAATCTTTCTCCTAAATGATTAGCTATCTCAATCATTCCTTTGACACCATCAAGTTTTAGAATTATTGATGTCCCAAGCCAATCTGAGTCTGGTATTGGTGTTTGCTTAAATCTTCTATAAATTGCTTTTTTAACATCGGTATCTGCTTCTGCGAAGAAGCCACAGATATTAAAAATTTGTTGAAGATCCCAGGTGTCTTCTTTCTCTTTAAATAATCTATTAACCAATTTTTTCTTAAGTGCTTCACGTTGGATTTGATTTAGATTCTTAATGAATTGAATTATATACTCAGATCTATCTCCTTCTGATTGACCGTCATATGCAAAATTTCTAATTGATGCTTTATTTATTTCATTTACAAAACTAATTTGAGGGTGCTTTTTTTGTAGTAGATATGCCTTTCCAGTCCCACATCGAATTGAGTTTCTGAATTCGCCCAGTATTTTGCTTCTGTTTTTCATACTCTAATTGCAGGTAACGGGAGTCTGTGCATTATCTGCAATATTATACTTTGTATTTTCCAATTTGCTGACCTGACGATCCATGTCGCATCATGTTAGGATTACAATTTATCAAAACAGGACCACCTACTATAGATGTCAGTTCAATAATAGCCCAAAAATTAACAAAAAGAGCCTTCAAGAGCTCTAAAAGCTCTGAAAATCCATGTATGGACATACTTCTCCTAAGATTATAAGCTATAAACAAGATGGATGCTTCTCCACGTACTTTTTCTTTACCTTTCAATAGTGCATAAGTGAAGTGCCATTGCCTTTTTATTGTTCCAAATTGATGTTCTATAATTTGTTGCCTATTACGATAGTATTCGGGATCTGCGTTCACTCTGGCATTGTTTCGATCGATAGCGCCTTGATGCAAACTTCTTTGAACAATTCTTCCTTGCGGACTTGAAGTGCATTGTAACTTTATGGGACAGTCATTACAATCCTTAGTTTTGTAGTGCTTAAATGGAACCCATGTGCCTTTTTTGCTATGACCTTTTCTTTGATAAATTTGACCATTGGATCGCAGAATTGAATTGTTCGGACATCGATAAGTATCAGAGCCTGGATGGTATTTAAAGGTCTCCATTGGAAATACTTTAAATCGCTTGTTAGCTGCATTGGCCTTCGGAGAAACAAATGTCTTAACTCCAAGTCCTTCACATTTCGCCAATTGATCTCCAGTATGATATCCCTTATCTGCCAGTACTTTCATATTTTTAACTTGGAGGTTTTCTTGTACTCGTGCAATCATTGGAGAAAGCGCATGTGTGTCGTTCACTTCTCCAGTATCAATCGCAACTATCATCTTATTTTTACCGTCGCTCCCTACCTGAATATTATAACCGACATTAACAATGTTTCGATGAAGTACAACAGCCCTCGCATCTGCATCTACTGTTGATATTTGGTCTAACTCTTCATTTTCAAGTCTCTTTGATAATTCTAAATATTTATCCGCTTTCTCAATATTGTATTCTATCTTATTATTAATTTCTGCTCGACTTTCAGCGTCGATTTCACCATCTAATTGATCCAAATACTCATTAATCTTTCCGTCTATTTAATCAAGATGACGATCAATCTTCTTTTGATTATAATTGTTCTTCAAGCTATTTTGAGCACGTACTTTAAATGAATCAATAGCTATGTGCTTACCGTCAATCAACTTCCATTCTTTCAGTATTGATACAAAATTTCGAAAACTGCTCTAAATGGTTTAGCGTTATCTTTTCTGAAATTAGCTATCGTCTTATAATGGGGTCTTCTGGATTTCAATAACCACATTACCTCAACATTAATTTTTGAAGCATTCTCTAATTTTCTACAAGAACTAATCCCATTCTGATAACCATAAATATATAGCTTAAGTAAATCAGAAGGATGAAAAGGAGGCCTACCCTGTTTGTTAAGTTTATAATATGAAAAATTAAAAGATTTTAAATCCAGCGAATCAACAAAAGCATCTATTATACGCACAAAAGCTTCTTTATGGACCATTTCATTTAGGGACATAATCATCATTTGTTCCCTGTCTTGACCTTCTATGTGATTCATGATTAGAAAAACTGTTGCTTTCTAAAGATAAGAATTTCAAATTATAAAAAAGAATCATATGTAGGTTTTTGCGCAGTCTGACGGTCTTGTGTATGAAGCGTAGTGGCGTTTAGCCACTATGATTTTATACACGTTGTTAGCCTTTCGTTATTTTTTCAGTTCGTCATTAATAAGTTTAGATAAATTATCAATATCGTCTAACATAGGTATTAAACTTTTTGTCAGATTGTCATGGCTAATGGCTTTTAACTCAGAAATTCCATTTATTATTAAAGCAATTTTTGGAAAATTATCTTCTACCTTTAACTCGGTAAATAGTTTGCTTGATTTATTATTTGCACTTTCAAAAACATTTGCCGCAAACCCTAAATTCATTGCATTCATCATGTTATTCCCATAAATATTATTATTTACAGATACTGCTTCAATAATATCTTCTTGTGAGTTTTTTAAGCCAAGAAGCTTATTTCTAATTTCAATTGGCATTAATTTAATATCTCCTGTAGATTGCAATGTTTCTATTGTGTTTGTATTAAAATTGAGGCTTGCAACTCCAAGATTGAGTTTTCCCTGACTAATTAATAGTTTTTCTAAACTCACTTGTTCTTGAAAATTGTCGAGATAGTTATTATGTTTCAAAATATTTGAATCCAATATTTTAATTCTTTGATGAATGTAGGTGGTGTCCTTCTCTAATTCTTGTAAAATTTGAGAATAATAATTCTTTAAAACCCTGTCGCTTTTTTTATTCTCATTCCAGTTATTAATACTTAAAGCAATGAGAATCCCAATCACCACAAGAATTATCTCGCCAATGGCATATTTTAGATACTTTCCT
>JAJCYJ010000754.1 GCA_029262975.1 Saprospiraceae bacterium | reverse complement strand
TCCGGGAAATTAAGATATGCTATTTTGGTCTTAACTGAGGCGTGAAACGTAGCTATAGCCTGAGCTACAACGAGGCTTCACAACGATGGGAAAGGCCAAAAGAGCTATATAAAAACCTGAATTTCTATGTGTGTTAGGTATATATGTAGCAGTGGCATATCTCTTGATTTTTAGTTGATCTGCAACTTCATTTATGGTTTCTTCAATCATTTTTAGCAGAATAATAAGCAATGATTTATGAAATAGCCGATTACAAACGTTTGTAATCGGATAAGAGGGTTGCGAAGCTTGAACATTATGGCCTACGGAAACAACCAGGCTTTCTTTGGCCATTTATGAATTGAACAACATCAGTCGCCCAATCTATGTGGCCATAATCACCCCTTCAATCCACATCATAAAATTTTCTATGCCTGAGCAATAAAATTCAATCACGAATCTCCGCCATTACAGGGCATCATTGCATCTCCCTAATTTTCTCGGCCCAAAAGTTGTACTGGTCCCAATAATCCCGAAGGGAGCAATTGCCCATCCGCCTGATAAAAAGGTATTGTCGTAAATGTATTTTTTAGAGCATCTGGCTGCGCATCGCCTATCAATCGGTTCACCCACAGGTTGGTCACATTAATTTCCAAGTCATTCTTGCCGACTTTCAATGGATCCGTGATGTCTATTCTAAATGGTGTCTTCCAAATGATCCCAATATTTTGACCATTGACAACGACTTCAGCAAGATTTTCTACTTGTCCCAGGTCAATTATATAATTGGAATTTTCAGATAATTCATTTATGGAAATACTAGTTTTATAAGAAGCAGTACCTGAAAAATATTTGATGTTCGGTTCTTTATAATTTGTAAAAGAAGAAAGACTGTCCATTTTAATTTCATGATCACCGATCGTTACATCCCAAGGCCCTGAAATATCCAAAATTTCAGAATCAGTAACTTGAGGTACAATATATTTACCAGGCGTAGCCGTGCCGCTAAAAACTATAAAAAAGGCACCCCATGATTCCATTTCAAATGATATCATCGTTCGGTCATTTTCTATTTCATAACTCAATTTTTCTAACTTCCCTGTTTGTGGATCCCAGAGCATGGGGACCTTTCCATTGATCCTAAAACTAATATCTACATCTGTAGGATCTTCGCTTCTGTTATTGAGCCAGTAAATATCTTTATCCAATGTCTTGCGATGACGGAAGCGAATGTCATGATCCGTATTCGAAATGATGATATCAGGTTGTAAGCCAAGCGCTTCAAAGGGAGCAGGACGTTCGAGGTACCAAATCTCATCTGCTATTTGCTGAAAAGCGACATCATCATCATCTGCTAAACTCGGAGATTTTTCAGGCCGCTCGCCGAGAATCTTTACACCGGCTCGATAAAATTCATGGAGCTTTTTCAAAACTGGCAGCGTCATATATATTGCACTTTGATCAAGCATTAATACCTTATAAGTATTACCACTTTGTGCGATCAGTTTTCCATTTTCAGCAGACATTGCATTCAATAGAGCTGTTGCATTTACAAAATCAAACTCATACCCTTCCGATATTTCAGGCAGTTGATCTTTACATATCCAGGTTACATTATTGTTTTCACCATAGTAGTATAATATATCCGCAACATTCCGGCCTTGTTGAAACATATAACTACTCCGGGCCAGGTAATCCACCCAGGGTTTGGCATAAGCGGCCCATGTCTCATGTCTCGTAAAGTATTGCCCGAAAGGGCCCAAAGAAAATCCTGGTTTCTTATCATCAAGTGGTTGGTGAACAGAGGTGTGTATTACAAATCGATTTAACCCTGATGCCAATTCCAGGTCCGCTGTCCTTTTCAATCTTTCGGGATCAAAAGCAAAGCCATTCATCAAAGCAGTCATAGATTCTGCAGCCACAATAGGCTTTCCATAAATATTGGTTACAGAAGCTGATTCGCGAATATCTGCTTCACTTCGCGGTTCTTCATCCGTCAGTCCCTGGACTGTATTAGGCGTCCACATAGCCGACATGGGAATGTCCGCATGGCGCTTTACATCCATCCCGTCAGCGAGGAATATTCTCCGGTTTTCATGTGATTCGGTATAGCGCCCCATGCCTCTTTGATGCAATTCTTCGCCTATGACATCATAATGATTATCTGCAATCATCTCACCGATCGTTTTTCTAAAATCCCATAGAAATTTTTCACTTGACACATCATCCTTTACAACGCGTCCGATAAGCGCCGGAATCCACGGTATTAAATCATACCCACGTCGTTTCTCAAACTCTTCTGACAAATTAGCTGTCCAATTCATATGTCCCGCTTCATAACTATCGAGAATAATGTATTCCAATCCTGCCTTACCCATCTTACCTCCAGTTGCATCTTCATACATATCCAGGTAGGTATTAATGTATCGCCGTACAGCATCCTTGTCCAATTTATCTACTTCTAATCCTGTTGCTTCAGGTGAAGCCGGATGATTTTGACGCCCTGTAAGAGAATAACCCAGTCTGATCACGGACCATTGTCCATCGGGAACATCCCAATTCAAAGTGCCATCTCGATCCATTTTGTCAGTTAATACAACTATATCTTCAAGAGCGATTATGTCTGATTCGCTATTCGATTTTATACTTTCCGTTTCCGCCCATGCAGAGAATCCAGCCTTATCTTCTATCTGATCGATACGGGCTGTGGTATACAAGATAAACTCAGCTACATGGACACCATCGGGCTCCTGACCTCCCGGGGGAAGTCCTGCTAAAGCAGCAAATGCATTAACCTGAGGAGGTAATGTTTTAAAGCAAAGCCTCCAGAATCTGGCTTTTGTGGCTGGAATGGCCACCGTATTAAATGGAACTGTACTCCCTGATATTTTTGCAATTTCACGGAAGTTGATCCCATCATTACTGATCTTCAACGAACGGTTTTCAGGTGCGCCTGTAAATTCTGCCATCATATCCTGTGAAGCCCCTGAGACACTAAATGCTTTAAATGTCTGAGGAGTTTTAAAACTGTATTGTATCCACATATCCTCACCTACTTCAGACGGAGGGAGAAAGACTGTACTGTCAAGGTCATAATCAGAAAGTTGTGCAATTTGAAAACTGCCATTGCTAGAAGTCACCATGGGATTCAAATCTGTAAACAGATAATCTTCATCCGTCAAGCGAAATGCAATAACGGCTGCATCTTTATAATATATAGGTTGTTCTCCAACGAATCCGCTTGATATCCCTCCTCCGTGAATTCGTGTATTTTGAAATTTACCAATATTCGCGCTTGGTTGTGGTAATTTATTATTGAAATTATTGCCTCCGCTTATCCTGGATTCTGTCCAGACAAATTTTTTCATGCCGTCTTCTGGTGTCACCCATGGTCCACCTGTTACACTCCACCCCGGTGATCCGGCTATGGCTATTTCTAATCCTCTTTCTATAGCCTGTTCTGTCGCATGCCTGAAGGCATCTTTCCATTTCGGGGTCATAAATACGAGTTTATTCTCTACGACATCAGGCGTGAATAGATTGGCATCAAAATTTTGAAATCCCCCAATCCCAATACTTTGCATCCATTCAAGATCCTTGGTTATTCCTTCTTTTGTAATATTCCCATTCA
>JAJCYJ010000753.1 GCA_029262975.1 Saprospiraceae bacterium | reverse complement strand
TATAGAACGACTAATTTCTGGTTTATGATCTCCATCGACATAAGGACTTGATGTAAGCATATGAGATAACTCTGTCAACGAAGCCTTATCCTCTACATCTTCTTGTAGTTTAATTTGCAAATTATAATACCCTCCAATCTTCTCTCCGGAGGATAATATAAATCCTTGCGTTACCAATAAATGATATGGCATATAATGCAAACCATTATCGCTCCTGACCTGTATGCCAAACCTGCCCATATGCGTGATGATACCTTCATGATCCAGGATATTCAGACGTCTGCCTAAATGAAGTGATCGATCAATCATAATCAATCTGCCATGTACATAGTTGCGGAAATGAGCAAAGCCCAGGAGCACGATACTGCCTATGATTATGCCATGAAAAATGGGCTTTATCATGACAAATAAACTCATCACAAGAAATAGCGATAAGGGCTCATACAAAACTAAAACCTTCTCCAAAGTAAGCCTGATTATCGATCTTAATCTTCCAATAAATACTAAACTCGAAATAATCCTACGGATAAAATATAGTAATAGGTAAACAAGGATCAGAATGATCGACAGTAAAAAAAGGTCTGACCAATTGTAGTCTATATGAAATAGATCTTCCAGGCTCATTTGTGTTTATACTTTATATATCCAGTGTCGTGCAATTGTGCCGCTATTTCATTCACAACGCTCCCATTGATTTCAAGAAACCCATCCATATGTCGGATTAATACCCCGAGATTTATTAATCTCAAGACAATCGAATTATATTTTTCTGTAAAAGCCCTGCCCAATGTCTTTCTTAACCTGTATTCGTTAGTTCGTTTATTCATCAGGATTGCCCTCAATAGTATACTGCTTTCATCATTTAGAAACTCTGGAAGTAGGTGCGAAAAATTCGGTTCGTGCATTACCCTATCCTCATTAATAGGCTTGGTAAAATATGCCCATAGGTTCAGTGCCTGACCAATATTGCTCCCGGAAAACAGATATACCTTATGCACCATTTTTGTGAAATCCTGTGATATTACCTTTTGCCCTTCATTATCAACAAGCAGCTTGTGTGTAGCCCCGTGACGAATCATAATTGCCCTTTTTACATCGACTTCAGGCATATAATCCAGGTTTATCTCTGCCTGAAAGACTTTCTCTATCTGAAACATTCGACTATAATGATGTCTGTACCAATTACTCATTGAAACTATAAAAAATAATTGCGCCGAGGATGTATCAATATGTCTTAACAGCGTCTGTACATTTTTACTGGCCGGTGTTTTTATACTTTGCCATAATTCAAGATCGTCTATCCAAACAAGATGATTGTGGTTAAATGAGTGTTTTTTTATGAATTCTAAAGCCTTACCAAGTTCATCTTCAATTTTCAAAGATCGACCTTCAATTTTAATTGTTGAATTGGGCCTCAGCCGTATGGTTTGCTGAGGAAAATATCTATGTGCTATCAATTCTCCAAAAACCGTTTTGCCGCAAAATCTCTGCCCACTCAGGATTACAGATCCTCTGAATCCTTCTCTCCAATTGTTAAGCAACTGGCCAATATGAGCCAACTCCTTATTTCTCTCTACCCAAAATGACTCGCCTATATAACCTTGTGTTGAAAAGATATTGGTGTACTGTACATTATTTTCAAATGTCTTACGTGTTTGAATATATCGTACAATTTTTTCAGAATCACTTAATGATTCTTCCTCTGCAACATTTGCCATCACAAGTTTTGCAAAACCCGCTCTTTCCATTATCCATGCCTTTAACTTTTGAATCCAGGCGCTTTGATCGAGTTTGAGTTGGCTGATCATATACTGCTGTGAAGAATCGAGAAAATTTCTGTCTTCCCTGTAAATCCGTCTGATGGTCAACTTTTCTGATGTCCTTTCTGTAACCACTTTGCTGTATTCCTGGATATCTTCCAGTTTCTCATTTATAGTTTCGATGACTACCCTGACAGGCTGTGAAAAATCTGAAAGATCGGTCACTTCTCTTATAGGCTCTTCGGTACTTCCTGATAGAATAGTTGCCCTGTTGCGCACATTGATCAATGCTAATCTCATACTATTCCCTACACTGTCCAGGACCTCCTGGGCGTCCATTATTATTGGTTGAATCTCGCTGTTGAGCCAAGTCTTGGTAGACACAGCAAAGTTTATCTCTTTATACTGAATACAACTAAATTCCAGCTTCATAGGCACATTCATCTCTTCAACCATCTGAGAAGTCACCTGATTCACAGAATAATTATATGTGTTTAAATAATTGAATGCCAGTGCTTGTTCTTCGACAGAATCTACATGAGCGATGATCTTTTGATAGGCGTTTTGTTTTACTTCGCCTATCATCTTTTCGATGTCAACTCCTAATCTTTTAATTCGAATTAATTCTTCTGTTATTAACGTCATCACCTTGTTAACTTCTGAGCTAACCTTGTCAAGATCATTTTTTGTCTTGAAGACCATTTCATACTGAACAAATAAAGAATGACTTTGTCCCTCAATAGTTTGTACTTGAGTCTTATAAATATTCCAGGGATTCTCTATTAGAGATTGATCTTCCAGGTAGGCATCTTTACTCTCTTCAGTTTTTAGTAATTCTGGAAGAGCTGACTCATAAAAATGTCTTAAGTAAGTCGAAGCCTCGAGGATAGTCTCCCTGGATTGAGTCTTCAGCGTGTCGATATCCGAATCCTTTAAGATACCCTCACTTTGTAAAATCAATGCTTTTTGAAATTGAAATATTATATCCCGCCAGAGTATTAAATGAGCTTTGGCTTCATGGAGCCACTTATAGTGAATAAAAGTCATAGAGACCTTGTCATCTCTCGAGACCTCTTTCTCGACTCTCTTTGATGCTTTTTCTCCAACATGAATGACTTTTTCGCAAAGCAACTGCAAGCCCTCGATCAGTGCTTTCAAGTGGTCAGAAGTATCATCTTCAGACCACGCAGCCCGGATATTGTCATCCAGGGTATTATAAAATTCTGATATCAATTTCTTCATCAACCCTTTTAAATGAATGGTCACCCTGTAATTCTCTTCATGTTTTATGCTACCAAGAAGCAAAGTCTGTCAATCTTTAAAGAAGACAGTAAACTCCACTATCTGTCACATCTTATATCTACAATAAACTTGCCTAAGTTCCTACTATTCCATAGAAACTTGTCTAAGATATTTATAGACTAATAGGGAAGTGTTTTCCCATGAATATTGTTTTGCACGTTTTAAACCCAACTCAATGAAATGCTGCATATCTTTTTCATTCTTTCGAACATGAGAAAGTTTTGCAGCGATATCATCTAGCTTATAGGGATTTACATATAATGCTGCCGCTCCACATACTTCCGACATGGCACTTTGTTCTGAAGTTATGACCGGAACACCACAAGCCATAGCTTCTAATACAGGCAATCCAAATCCCTCGAACAAAGATAAATAACATAATGCGGTAGCAGCCGCAACAAGATCCGTAATTATCTCATCCAGAAATTCAATATGGATGATATCTTCTTTAAATTGAGATCTGTTCATAGCCTCTTTTACATCTCGTGTATCCCAGGCGAACCTGCCGGCAAGAACAAGACATATTGTATCACCAGAAGACTTCTTAAAACTATCAAAACCCTGGATGAGTCTTTTTACATTTTTCCTGGGATGAATCGATCCTAAATAAAGAAAATAAGGCCTGCCTTGAGTAATTCGCTTACGAAAATCAGCCTTCTGTACATTGCTTAAAGGTTTGAATAAATGTGACACACCATTTGGAATAGTGACCAATTTATCGCTAATATCTTGGAATTTTGTCTGTACATCCAACCTTGTATATTCTGAAACACATGTTATTAGATGAGCATGTTTTAAATATCGGGGAAGAAAATAGTGCAGATATATCCTATGCGTCCATTTGGTCCCTTTCGGGAAATGTAAATACGCGAGATCATGAATTGTCATCACACTGGGTATCCTGATATTCAGAGAATTATACCCATCCGGCGAAAAGAATACATCCGGCTTTATCTTTTCTAATAACTGAGGAATCCCATGTTCGAACCAATAATACCAAAGTAGAGGATGTCTGGCAGGTGGTTTTAAAACATGAACCCTGACATTTCTCCGGTCCATAATTGGTAGGTGGTATGAGCGATCCATAATCAGATGAAATTCATCTTCAGGATGAGACTTTGATAAATGATCCACAATTTCAACGGTATAGTGACCGATGCCTTCCAGTCTGGGCAAAATAAATCTGGCGTTGATAGCTACCTTCATTAATGGCAAGGTAAAAAGATCTATTCATGAACTCTTATCGTTAATTATCTTCGCAAACTAATTGCAAAGTTTTTGAAAAAGCTCTTTAGATATTTCATGATTGCCGTTAAAGGTGAAGAGAAAAATTTCACCGAGGGTTCTTTAGAGCGCGCATTGTTCTTGCTTTCTGTACCAGTCGTACTGGAAA
>JAJCYJ010000752.1 GCA_029262975.1 Saprospiraceae bacterium | reverse complement strand
GCACCTCGTGCAGTGGGTTGCCAATATTAAAGGATAACCCTTGGCTTTCGTTCATTTTTTTTTCTGTCGCAAAATGAAGGAACCGAAAAACCTACCTGCTCGGACGTGTCCTCACGGGCAGGAAGGAAACCCTAAAGGATCAATACTCGGTCGCCAGGTATAGGAATAAACCTCTTTATTCAATTCATATACAAACCGCAAATCAAGCTTATCCTTTAATATCTTGTAAGCAAGCGCAGTCGCCTGGCGATTCCTTCATTGTCAGCCAACAGTGGCTTTCATTCTAATTGCATCAGGGTTTATTCAGTCACATCAGGAATCTGATCAGGCAATCTGAAATTTACAAACATTGTTGGGGTAAAATTGTTCTTTCATTGCATATCGGTGAGCCGTCGCTGTAGCCAGCTATGGCGCAGGCGCCCGGACAGGCGCGCATACTATAAGATTAGAATTATCGTTCACATTTTATAACTTAACCGGAAGTGTTTATCAACAGTCAAGATTGTTGTGTGTAGGTTTTCATTAAGCAGTTACTACTTCTTTAACCTCAAAATGCACTTCTGATTTCATAGCCTCAAATATTTTAAAAATTGTTCCTATTGTCATATTTGAAGTTCCGTTTTCCAGTTTTGATATCTGAGATTTTGTGACGCCAATTAATTTACCAAGTTGGTCTTGAGTTAACCCCTTTTCTTTACGAACTTCTTTAATTAATTGACCAAATTGGATGAGTTTAATTCTTAATTCATAGTCATCCCGTTTAGTTGTTCCTAACTTTCCAATTAGTTTATCTTCAACTTCTTTTAATTTATATGTTTTCATTTGCCATTTTTTTGATCAAAATATTTATTCATTAATCGTTTAGCTTTGTTCAATTCTTTTATAGGGAGTTTTTGAGTTTTCTTTATAAATCCATGAGTACATACTATTAGTGATTTAGATTCTCTATCCCAAAAGGCGAGAAGTCTTATTTGTTGTGATTTGAAGTTAGTTCTGAATTCCCATATTTTTTTATCCACCTTTTTCAAGAGTCTTGGGTCATTCTTAAATCTTGAGATTCTAATATTCTCCAAAACTTTCTCTCTTGATTTGGCATTTAAGGACTTCAAGAACTCAAGTGATTCTCCTAAGAACGCTACATTAAATCTATATTTACCTGAATTTTCCACTACTGACAAATATATAAATAGTTGACATATATATCAACTATAATAGACTCTATTTTGGCAGTTCAGTCGTTTTCGGTCACTTACATATAACTCAAAGGAATGTCTACTTCCGCCAGATCAATGGATTAATCTTCATCGCAATAACTGATATAGACATTTCAGCCCCGTTCCGAGGATCGTGGATTGGACAATACCTTTCCTTATGTTTTAGTATAGGGTAAGCCATTCACCACATTCCTTCAATCTGCAATAAATATAGTGGTTTTGCAAGATGATAATCTATTCTTTAGAAGATACTTGCCGATTATGTTAATTTGATTCAACATCTTCTTTCATTCGGGTTCTATGCCATTTACAGTGGCAAACCAATGTTTCGGATAACTCTTGGTTTTCGTTCATTTTTTTTCTATCGCAAAAAAAAACGAACCAAAAAAATGCCTGCCTGCTTACGCACGTAGGCAGGCTCGCGAACTAATACCAGCCCGCGAAGCCGGCGCCCGCACCCTCTATTTCGCTTTCCCAACGCTTCTTTTGATTCTGCAAACCCAGGGATTTCTATTTATTAAATCGAAGTACCAGTAATATCAAAATTTGATTAAGACTTTAATACCCACTTTAAATGGTTTAGAACCTACATACTTTTATTCGACAAGCCATGCTTTCTTAATTATGTACACAGGTCTAGTCTTCAGCATTTGGTATCTCTTATTCTTTCGCAAATTGGTCAGATATGTATCATGTCTTAGGCGGTGACCTGCTGTTGGGTATGCTGATATAACAGCCCACCCCATTCAAACCGTAAATCAAGCTTATCCTTTATCACCATGTAAGACATCTCGGTAGCCCTGCGATTCATTCATCGAAAGTCACCGGTGGCTTTCATTCTAATTGCATCAGGGTCTATTCAGTCACATCAGGAATCGGTTCAGGCAATCAGAAAGTTAAAACATTGTTGGGGTAAAATTATTCTTTCCTTTCCTGCCGGTGAGCCGTCGCAGTAGCCAGCTATGGCGCAGGCGCCCGGACAGGCGGACATAGTATAGGATAAGAATTATCACTCACTTTTTATAAATTTAACCGCAAAGTTTATCAACAGCCACTAATGTTGTAGGTAGTCTTTTTTCAGTATTTCAATTCTTCTCTTTGGTTTAAACTTTTATCCCAAATTATTATAGAACCTTTTTCATCTGTTGTGACTATTTTATCTCCCTCACGACTCCAATCAATTCCCCACAAAAGATTTTCAGAATCTTTTTCAGCCACCAAGATTCCGTCTTTATTCCAAAGTCTAATATTTTCACTAGCAGTGGCTAACAATTCTCCATCATTTGACCACTTCAGGTTTCTGTATTCTGCTTTACTCTTTTCAATTGATTTGATATTTTTACCTTCTTTAGTCCAAAATTGTAACAATGGTGGGTAGTGATACTCGAAATCTCCATAATCCCCAGTGACAAAAAAATCTCCAGATGGATGCCACGCTACGCAAAGCATTAAAACGTCTTCTTCCCTATCTTCATAACTTACCAAAGCATCATCATCGAAATTATAAATTGCTATCCTTTCACCCACTGTAACTATTAGATTCTTTTTTGGATGCCAGTCCAATCCGATTAAACCCTTTTGACCAGTATCAATTTTTTTAACAAAGTTTCCATCTTCATTAAAAATTACTAATAATCCCTCATAATCTCCTACAGCTAATAAATCTCCTTTGTTGTTCCATCCAATTGCTCTTGCTCCGTCAATGCTTATACTGTCAAGTTCTGTTATTTTTTCAGTATCAAGATTTAGTATTGCTGGTTTTGATCTCCCATCCTGCACTGCAATTGCCAGTTTATTTTTAGTAGGATGCCATTTGGTTTTAGTTATAGTTCCTATAAACGGGTAGTTTTTTCTTAAACGTAAGTCTTTTGATGAAAATAGCCTCAAAGTATCCTGTGTTCCACCTACTACAAGTTCGTCACTATTCGGACTCCAGCTTGCTGTCCATAACCACCAATCGTCTTTTTCTGATTTTTGGATTTTTCCTGCCTTTTTTTGTTGACATCCGAAAAACGAAACTATAAAAACAATTGCCAAAATTTTCTTCATCGAATTATGTTTTTTGATTACCTACAACTTTTAGTACCTGCGGCGACTGACATTAGGAAGCTGATCGTCATTTATATTGTTAGCTTTTCGTTAATTACTCATATTCTCTTTTATAGGTATTCCTGCCAAAATACCTCGATTCAATATTGAATAAAATCCTTGAATTCTTTGTTGGGTTTCAAGTATTTTATAGACGTAGTTTGTCATAGCTTTTCTTTTATAAGGATCTTTGACAAGTTGTTTTGAGTATTCACAAATTTCCTGAAATGCTATGTCTTGATCAGGCAAATGATATTTTAGATCTATGTATTGATTTTTTATTAGATCATTTCTTAATTCACGCAATTCTTTGACGTATTGCCAAATGACATCCGAAAAATTCTCATGAAGCTTATAATAATTTTCAATTTTTAGTTTCAGATCGTTGTTCTCGATTTTAGCAAATAGACCAGTGTATACCATTTCATCATAAGTGCTCTTATTTGATAGAACATTCCTTGGGATTTCAGTACTGGATAGTAATATCATGACTGAATCACAAGAAATACTTGAACCTGTATTTTCCAGATAGTCAATTATTTTATTTACATTATTAATATTCCTAGTATAGTAATTGATTATCGAAGAAGTATTAATACTGTCTTGATAAACTTCATTTCTCAATTTCTCAAGTTTTTGAATAACCAATTCTTTTTCATTATGATTATTATTAGTGTGTAACAGCCCCTTAAACGATCAGACATAAATACAAATAAATTTTTGTAATTATGACTGTGAAAAAGACAGAAAAAGGAACTAAGAAGTTCACTTCGGAAGAAAAGCTGGCTATCATCAAGGAAGCCGAGCGAAATGGG
>JAJCYJ010000751.1 GCA_029262975.1 Saprospiraceae bacterium | reverse complement strand
GGTGCACTTGGTGTATTTTTATTTGTGAGATCATTTAATGCAAAGGCGCTGCCTGCATTTTGAATTTCACCAAAGGCATCTAACCTGGCGAAGCTTGTAAAATCTCTTGGAAAATCTTCGCCTAATGCATTTACATCTTGTCTTTCTGCTGTACTCATCGCTACTTTCAGTAAAAGTGCCCTTAGAGAATCAGCTGATTGCGTAGAATGAGTTTTGGCCAACACTTTTTTAGCAAAACGATCAAATTTGGCATCATCGCTGTTAGTTCGATTTAAGGCTGAAACCAATCCCCCATAAAATAATGAGAAGTTGGCCAATGTTGGTGCACCCTCGATCAATATTTTGGTTCCATTATAATCCAATTGATTGGTATGACATGCCGCACATGTAAGACCAACCCAGTGATCCTTACCTTTTTGAGCTTTTGATATTGTAAATCCAATAGGTAGTCCACCAGGGTTCATACGGGATGAATCAAAAGGCATATACCTCAAAGATTCCATATGCTCAGTGTTGCGAAATAGCGTCTGATTATCTGCTTGTTCCAACGCGACAAACCAGCTATATGGAATTATTTCTGCTCCTTGACTTGTCCACCAAAAATCATGACGCATCTGAGAATCCCATCCTTGCTCGAGTTCAATCCTTTCTGGAATAGGTCCATCAGGAGCAACTACTGTAATATCATCTCCATAAAAATTAGGAGTGGTATCATTCTTACAATTAATGATTAATACGGCTGTAATTATTAGCAGTGATGTTGATGTTATAAATTTTTTCATAGTTGATGATTAATAAGAAATGAGCATAACTATCTTTTAAGGATGGAGTTGTGTTGAGGCAATGTCCAGTAAGATAATCATATAAAATCCCAATGTAGACATGAAATAAACGAAATGTTTAAGAGATATGGAAGGGTATAAGTACCTGTTTTTCTACTTAATTTTATTAATTGTTAGGAAACAGGGTGCAATATGAAGGCTGAATAAATATCTAATCTCAATCCGGAGTGATACGTTCTACAAAGTTGTGAGCCTATTATACCGAGTTAAGATCGAAGACTAATTGGAAATTCTATTAGTAGTTTTAGAATTGTGTGCGTATTATTTTGTAGCTCATTCATTGTTAAGTTATACCTCAGAATAAGAAGTTATACTCAATATATAGAGCTTTATGGAATTACTTTGAAGCTAGCTGATCAAGTCAGAAATCGGTGCTATGGTTAACCTAGACTTATTCCTTCTTTGGTTTTACGTCGACCAAATTTGTATTTAAGACCAATCATGAAGTATCGAGCCAATGTATTATATCTTGATTCATATAAGGAATTGATATCACCTGACCGTCTGATCCCTTTGTTCTGGTTTAAAAGATCATTGAATGTGAGTTCAATGGCAAATTTATCATCAGCGAAGGATTTTCTAATTGACGTATTCCACAGGTTGAATTTTTGACTGTCAGAAAAGAATTCTCCGGAATAAGAGACAAAGTCAAATGAAGAATTAATCGTCCAATCTTTACCTATAAAAAAGGATCCATCTATAAAAAATCGGGTGTTGAAAAACTGCTGGTTGAATTTATCGTTAATATCATAATTTCTTATAGAATAATCCATTTGTATACCGGCCGCTATATCGACATGATCTTTTACACGGTTTTCTAATAAGAACTTTAGATAAATATTACTTTCGTGTACGTTGCTCGTGAGCTCATTGATAGCACTTTCATAAGTAGACCAGGAAAACTGAGAGCTGATGTCATATTTTAATTTTAATAGTCTGATAGGAGCAGAGTAAGACGTAAAACCAGTTAGCCTTGTATAGTTCTCCGTATTTTCAGGAGTAAGCATTTTCAATAAATTTTCGTCAATTGTAACTTTATTAATAATGCGATTATTTATCCTATCCAATCTTGCGTTAAAGAAGAAATATTTAAAATTGAATTGATCTATGGCATTATACCCTATTGCAAAATTGTGCATGTATTCTGGTATTAAATCAGGGTTTCCCGAAATACTAAAATTGGCATTACTATTATCAGGAAGTGGGGCAAGTTGATTAAGAGTTGGGAGATTAAGTGAGGTATTATATTCTACTCTTATTGACTGGTCACTTGTCAGGTCATATTCCACTCTTAAAGAGGGTACAAAGTGTGTCGAGTTATTTTTTATTATAGATTTTCCTTCTCCAACATCACCAAGAATATTAGTTTTTTGAATACCAAAACTTAGATTTGATTTAAGTTTCTTATTGTTTTTTTTGATCGAGAGAAAAGCCGTTTGAACATGATTCGTTTTGTTGTAGATGTCACTCAAGTCTTTATTAAGAGTTGATTGTTCAATATTCATTTCTTCCGTGATGTCAAAGAATTTTTTACCGGGGCGTTCATGATCTATGTCATATGTATAATTAAAACCAAGATAGAATTGTCTACCCAGTGGTTCAGTATAACTAGAAGAAAGAGCATAGACATTCTTTTCGAAATGATATTCTTGTAGCTGTCTTAGGGTTGAAGCATTCGAGCCAAATACATATTGATTGAAGACGTCATTTGTTTCATCAAAAGCACCAACCTGATACGTAAACGTATTTATCCAATTCCTTCCTTTTTTTTCAAATCTTTTACGTAGTTGAATATTTCCATCGTATCCTAGTTGATCATTACTTGTTGTTAATATCGAACTTGTCTGACCAGAGACTCTTGCTGACTGAACAAATGAAGTTGAAGATTGGGATGCCAGGTTACCAAATAATCCGGACATTGAATTTTTCCAGATTATTTGTAAAAAAGGACTGGGTTTAAGATCTAATTTGAAATTTAATCTATGATTTTGATTTATCCTCCTGGATAATGAAGTATCATCTGATATAAAATTAGTAGCTTCTGTAAATTGATTGCTATGTGTGCTATTTTCTAAATTTCTATCGGAGTCTGAATAAAAGTAATAGCTTGATAATTTAACTTTCTTTGAAAAGTCGTAATTGAAATTCAATCCACCGGAAATGTCCTCAGTTAACCCCTGGGGAGCTAGGCCAGCACCAAATTCACCGAATGAAATCGTATTCATGTTTGAGTTCATGGCATTACCCAAACCACCCATGAATTGGACGTATTCACTGAAGGTAAAGGCTTGTTTGTTGATATTATTTGCAGAGATAATGGCTGCAGCTTGCATACGTGGAGAAAAGCGATTATAATTTAGTTTAGATTGGTGCCTGGAATCCGTTCCTCCAGCTAATTCCAAATTGCCAAACCCACCCCTTTTATATTCTTCCTTCAACTTTAAGTTTATAGTTTTTTCTTCATCTCCATCATCTATTCCGGTAAATTCAGCTATTTCTGACTTTTTGTCAAAAAGTTCAACTTTGTCTACGGCTTCAGCTTCAAGATTTTGTGTCGCGATTTTTGGATCATCGCCAAAAAACTCCCTTCCATCAACCAAGACATTTTCAACATCTTCTCCCATAGCCTTGATTGAACCATCACGTTGAACTTCGATTCCTGGGAGTTTTTTAAGCAAATCCTCAACCGTGGCGCCAGATCTTACTTTAAATGCAGAAGCATTGTAGCTGATTGTGTCTCCGATTAATCCCATAGGGATATGTTCCGCTTTAACCGTGACTTCTTGTAATACTTCTGACACACTTGCCAAGTTAAAAATACCGATGTCGATATTTTTACTTTCTCCCTGGATAATTAATGGTTGTTTGTACGTGCTGAATGATAAAAAACTTATTTGAAGTATATATTTTCCAGTTTTGATGTCTTCAAAACCAAACTGACCATTACTATCGGTGATAGAGAAGGCGATCATTGAAGAATCTTTATCATCAAGTAGGACGACAGTTGCTCCTGTTAGAGATACTTTTTCTTCATCAGTGACCTGACCCTGCACAAAGCATTGTGCTGATAAGTTTACAATACAAATGAAAAATAGCGTGAGCGTATAACAATACTTCATAGTATTAAATATTGAAAATTTGATTGTAGGCTACCCTTGGAATTGTATCATTCCTAAGTGGATGGGTCGTATCTATTGTGCTTATTGAGCTTCAGACCTAATTCAATGAAGTCTGAATAAGTCGATTGTAAGGTTGTATCGATTTTTGAGACTAATTTTATCCCCTAATCATGATGTGTCTTCCTCCGTTCATTTTTTCCATTTCTTTGGTTTTTTCTTCAACTATTTTGGCGTATTCCTCTGGAGTAACTTTCTGACCTTTATCAGGCTTGGTCATATTTGTTTTATCAGGCATTGATAGTGATACTTCTATTGCTTTAATTTCGGTTTTTCCTTCATCAACAGATATCATCAATATAGCCCCTGGAAGCTGATTGTAATTGTCTGGTCCTATTGAAAATGGGATATCTGTAGTAAACCAGGCGACTACTTCTCGATCTTTATATTGTCCCGCCTCGTCCTTTTCTCTTCCCTTTTCGGTCATCGTTGCCTTCTGACAGACATAGCCTAAATATTTAATTCTGTCTCCTGTTATTTTCCATTTTGGTCTTTCAAGAGTATTGTGAATTAAAAACTCCTTTCCCATAAATCCCGTTTGTTGAAGAGATAATTTTTCTTTCAAATTTGTATAGTAAATGTTTTCAGTATCATCTCTTTTTATCTTAATTTGAAAGGAACCATCATCATTAGACATTTCCAAATCCGAATTTTCATTATTCTTGGCATCTTTATAGACGGAGACGTTATCATGAAAGAAAAGCTCTTTGTTTGTAGTAATTGAGTTACCCATCATTTCGCTTAATTCAACTCCATCAGGTAAGTCAAAGTCCAGTTTAATATTTTCTGTGTATTTAATAGCTCCATGATTTTGACTGAAGCCAATGGTTGAAATAAATAAAAGAGTTGTAATCGAGAGTAAAGTTTTCATTCCTATTTAGTTTATTTTACCCAAATGTAAATCGTAACGAATTAGATTCAGGTTAATCAACCTATATGAAAGGTTAATAATCGTTAATCAACGCGTTAACAATTGAAGTATGATTTATCTTTGAGGTAGATATGAACTTAAATCATCCGCAATTACTGGGTTTCCTGGCCAGTGCCAGTTTAATATTGCTTTTTGGGTTTCTTGTTTTTTGGAATATTGAAAACTTCAATAGGGAGCGAATCGAATTAAAGCAAGATCTGAAAAATCAAATGACCCTGGCATGTGGTGAATATCGTGATAACGTAGTACAAAGTATTTTTAAAATTATCAAAATTGATTCGTCACTTGGAATGAATGGCCAGTTGCCGTCATTGATCACTCATGACAGACATGGAGACAATTCCGAATCCTTTGTGATCAATTCTTCGAAACCGAGGACCAGGAAGATTACACAATCCATAAGTGTGGGAGATCATGATACACTTATCACTGTAATCGTTGATACAACATTGACCTTTAATCGAAAAGACGACATAATTGCCTGGAGAAATAACGATTCATCAACATTGAGAATTGAATATACCAGGGATACCAGACACGAGAAAGTCTTAATTTCTGAAGATGAAAATGAGTTTATCACGGATGAAGTTGATGTCAGAGAAGTACATAACTTGCCCAATGTCTTTAACAAGATTGACTCAATATTTATTAGAAGACTTAAAGAGTCAGGTCTTGGGTTGACACATAAAGTATTAGTAGATACAGGGAATACAATAAAATCAAATCGCCGTCTTGATATTCCTTTCGAACATGAAAGTTTTGGATTGGCCTCAATTCCAGTTGCTCGTTTTAGTGACTTTAATGGTTTTTTATGGGCGCAAATGATGCCGTCAGTGTTACTGAGCCTGATCTTATTTAGCGTAATTGCAATCTCATTTTTTATTATTTTGAGAAGTTGGATAAGTCAGACGAGACTTACGAGGATAAAGAATGAATTTATATCCAATATGACACATGAACTTAAAACGCCAATTTCTACAGTAGGTGTGGCGCTTGAGGCCTTAGAGAACTTTGGTGGACTTAAGAATCCTGTCAAAAGAAAAGAATACCTGGAAATTTCAAAACATGAGATTAATCGACTTAAGATTCTTGTAGATAAGGTGCTCAAAATGTCTACCCTTGATGATGAAGAAGGGGCATTGATGACATCTGAAGTGGATGTTAGAAAGCTCACGGATGAAATGCTCAATTCTATGCAATTGCATTTTGAAAAATTTAATGTGCAGCTGGACTATCGGATTACAGGTGAAAATTTTAAGATACATGGTGATAAAGTTCATCTTACAAACGTATTTTATAATTTGATAGATAATGCCATAAAGTATTCTTCGAAGGATCCGGTGTTGTCAGTATTTTTATCAGAGAATGATCTTATTGTAAAAATGGAGGTTAAGGATAGTGGTTCGGGTATCCCGAAGGAATATTTGTCTAAGGTATTTGACCGATTTTTCAGAGTACCTTCGGATAATATTCATAATGTAAAAGGTCACGGACTAGGGCTGCATTATGTGAGAACAGTCATTAATAAACATGGTGGTCAAGTATCAGTTGAGAGCAGTCACAATATTGGTACAACATTTACTATTCAATTGCCCAAAAGACTATGAATAGAATTCTCTATGTAGAAGATGAACCATTTTTGGCCAAAATTGTCAAAGAGACTTTAGAAAGTAAAAGCTATGATGTCACTTTGGTTTCTGATGGGGCACGAGTATCAAAAATTTTCTCTCCAGCCAATTTTGATATATGTGTCCTTGATATTATGCTTCCAAATAAGAATGGTTTCGAAATTGCAAGGGATATCCGTCAACTATCAGACACTATTCCAATATTATTTTTAACAGCTAAAGATCAAACGTCTGATTTATTGAGAGGTTTTGGGGTTGGAGGTAACGATTATATTCGAAAACCGTTTAGTATGGAGGAGTTGATAGCGCGAATTGAAAACTTGTTATCACTTACCAAAATAAAGAAGGATGTCATTCATTCAAATAATAAAGTGGAACTTGGTGCTTCATATACGTTTTATCCATCAAAATTGGAATTACATTTTAAATCCCAAATTAAAAACTTGTCTCATAGAGAAAGTCAGATAATCCATTTGCTTTGCGCTAATAAAAACGACGTCATTCAACGTAAGAATATTCTTCAAAGAGTTTGGGGTGATGATTCATTTTATAATTCTCGAAATCTTGATGTCTACATCACAAAACTTCGGGGTTACTTCAAGAATGATCCCAATATTAAGATAATCACATTAAAAGGAGTGGGTTACCAATTCATTGTTTCATGAATTACGACGAAGCCTTTTTCATTCCATTTTTTGTCAAGAGCAATGTCAAACTGGAATTGTTCTGTTTGATTGACAATATTAAAAGGCAGAAATAAATTGTCATATTATTAATCCTACATTTTTGAAATCTTTATAATTATAAGGTTCTGAGCCTATTAGAGTGGGTTCTATTAATTTTAGAATACAATACTAGACTTTCTAGTATTTATCAATATGAGAAAACACATTGTAAATGCAGTATTAAAAGAAGCGCTGGATGAGTGAAGCGTAATCATGCCCTTGGCATGATCAGAAGTCCGGGGGACTTCTGGCTGAGCGAACCTTGAAGAGGCTAATAGCTCAACTTCAAATGGAGAATTGGACCACACCCCTGACGGGTTCAGTTGCTTCAGAGTGCTCTGGCACTCTGACTTCAAATATTTTGAAGAACGCTCCTTCATTTCGAGAGCCTGCTTACGTGCGTAAGCAGGCAGGCCTTCCTGCCTGCCCGTGAGGACAC
>JAJCYJ010000750.1 GCA_029262975.1 Saprospiraceae bacterium | reverse complement strand
CAATATCCAAATTCTACAACCTAACATTATCCTTAGAACATGTATGACTTA
Organism: Saprospiraceae bacterium; assembly: GCA_029262975.1. Lineage (GTDB taxonomy): Bacteria > Bacteroidota > Bacteroidia > Chitinophagales > Saprospiraceae > JAJRXG01. The sequence continues at coordinate 3,187 of JAJCYJ010000750.1, read as the reverse complement.
CTTTATGTTCTCGGTGGCTTGAACCTCATCCATAATCTTTTTTATGATCTTTTTGACTTGAGATGAAAAGTCTTTTTGCATGATCCAGTGATAGTAGTTTTTATCTCGCTTAAAAACATCTGAGACTCTTTGGTTCATGTATTTGCCGAAATTAAAGATGATTTCACCTTTTTGGTCTCGCCGAAGTCGCTGGGTAAAATCAACAACTTTATAATCCCGGATGAATTCATGAATGGCCTTCATGTCATTCTTTATCGGATTCTTTGTTATAAAACCATCTCCATCTTCATAATCGACACCATCATACCTTTTAATCTGGCCAGCGAGCACCTCGACTGTCGCACGTACATCAGCAAGCGCATCATGTGCATTATCAAGTTGTCCGTCACAATAGACCTTATATGCAGCCTTTAATGTCCTGGGCTCCATTTTATAAAAAATCTTTTGGACATCTATGGTTCTTCTGTTGTCAACATCTAAATCAAAACCACATCGAAAAAGCTCTTCAGTAAGCATGGGTAAATCAAACCTGTCAGAATTATATCCTCCCAAATCGGCATCTGCGATAAACGTATAAATTTGTTCCGCCACTTCACAAAAAGTTGGCTTGCCTTTTAGCATATCAGGAGTTATCCCATGCACGGCCATTGCCTCAGCTGATATAGGTACTTGAGGATTAATCAGAAAATCTAATTCTTCAGGGGCTGTTTTGTCCTTTTTGTATTTAATTAAAGCCAATTGAACTATTCTGTCTTTTAAGACATTCAATCCGGTAGATTCAATATCAAAAAAAACGATATCTCTATCTAAATTAAAATCAATCATAAGACTTGAATTAGGTTCTGAGGCTGAACTAAAAAGATCCATTTCATCAATGTTTGTATCTCAAACTATGCCTTTCTTCAAATTAATAAAGACACAGCCTATTTCTATGCGGCGATAAAGGTAGTAGCTTTTATATAACCTGTGCATATTCTTAATTAAAGGATCGCTTTGTCATTTGCAATATCTGAATATTCCAAGTATTAATAGTTGAATTAATTCACGTTTAGGGTGTTCAAATTAAATGCTATTATTGACATTAAGGGCATGCTGTATCTGTGTGCATAAAAAATAGTCTTTGCAGTTGTCACTATGTTTAAAATACAGATGAACGCTCATCAATTAATGCAGCCTTTAATCCTTAAATTCACGGTAGTTTTTCCAGGTTATTTATAGGCATCACCTAATTCATTGCAAAGGTGATCTAAATGATTTTTCATTTTATTGGATTCTATTCTCATCCGAATTACATAAAGAACAAAGCTTATTCTTTTTTAATCAAGCCTTTGGATCTGGCTTGTTCTTGTGCACCATGAAGTTGAATCGGTTTTCTGCCTTTTCGCAATTTCATATTGAGGACTTCCACAAGGAGCGAGAATGCAATCGCAAAGTAAAGGTATCCTTTAGGTACAGCACCAATCTGGCTTCCTCCTATCGTCAAATGGGCAAGATGGCCACCTTCAATAATTAACATGAAGCCAATTAAAATTAAGAATGCGAGCCCTAACATCTGGAAGGTGGGATGTTTGTTGACGAATCTACCTACTGGATTGGCAAATATCATCATAATCAATACAGACACAACTACCGCTAAGATCATGATAAGTAAGGCACCGTAAATCCCATTAGTCATACCCACAGCTGTGAGAATACTGTCAAAAGAAAAGACAATATTAATCAGGGTAATCTGGACGATGACATTTGTTAATGTTGATTGCTTTTTCGTTGAACCATCTCCAAGATCTTCTGCAAGTTCAAGTTTGTGATGAATTTCAGAAACACTTTTATAAAGGAGAAAAATACCACCTGCTATCAGTATAACTGACTGACCAGAAAAACCGGCGCTCAGCCAGGAACCGTGAATTTCTATCCAGGGTTCTTTCATTGCAATCAGAATAGAGATGCCGAATAGCAATATGATCCGAAGAAACATGGCCAGGAATAACCCAATATTTGTAGCCTTTGATTGTAGTTTTTCAGGCAATTTACTTGCCGCCAGTGAAATGAAGATGATATTATCTACGCCCAGAACAATTTCCAGAAAAGTTAGTGTGAGTAAGCTCATCCATACTTCGGAGCCTCCCCAATTGGGAATCTCAAAGAGTAACATCTGCATCATTTATATAAAATTTTGAACAGCAATATTTCTATCCTTCTCCTTCTTCTAAATCCGGATGGCTTACACCAAAACCGATTCTTTTAACATTTTGACCAGGTTGATCGTCATCGTAGTTCTCCCACTCAATTAATTCTTTGAAAAATTCGTCAAAATTGTGAAGGATTAAATCTTCATTGAATTCCGGTGGCCCATAAATACCGATCATTTTGGGTGGTTTAGGCTGCATGACACCTTCGATCAATGGGTAGGTCATCCATGCCTGAATTTTGCCGTTGAATAATTGACTGAAAATCAGAACGCCTTTATCCTTGATGATTGTTCTTTTGGTTTCGTCATCTACGTTTTCTGCAATTCCGCTTATCGATTTACCGAGCGATATCGTAATTGATTCCAGGTTTTCAAATTTCTCCTCGGTGTCTATTTTAGCAGAAATCCCAGTTTGTTTCAATATTTTTTCTGATGTCTTCCAAATGAATTCTTTCAAATTATGTTCCCAGGCATTTCTGTATTCCACCACTTGTTTTAAAATGCTAGTATACCGTGATGCCCTTTCTTTGATGGCTGTATATTTTTTCATTTTATTTTTTATTGCGAATTAAAAGTACATCTTCTAACATATACTTTAAGCCATTTAGCGTCAACTCTGTATCGATTTTATAAAAGACGTTCTGCAATGGTTTCATTACAAATGACAGCCCCCCTGTTGCAATTGCTACATACTCCTCCCCTACTTCTTCCCGTATCTTCTTTATCAGTTCTTTTGCTATTCCTACATACCCCCAGAGAATCCCAGCTTGCATCGCGTGGGTAGTATGCGTGCCGATAACAGATGCCGGTAGTTCTAAAGGAATTTCTGGAAGTTGAGCTGTATTGCTCGAAAGAGCCTTCATAGCTGTTTTAATCCCTGGCGCTATAGCTACACCAAGAATATATCCTGTCTTATCTACAGTTGTAAATGTAAGGGCGGTTCCAAAATCAACAACAATACAAGGACGTTTAAATTGTCTGAAAGCTGCATATGCATTT
>JAJCYJ010000749.1 GCA_029262975.1 Saprospiraceae bacterium | reverse complement strand
CCTGCTTACGCACGTAGGCAGGCTCGCGAAATGAAGGAATGATTTTCAATCTTGATTGAACCCAATGTGCCAGAGCACATTGGAATGACTGAACCCGTCAGGGATGTGGGCATGTTATGCCAACCCAGCCGCTTACGCGGTACATTCACTTCGAGCGCTATCGCACTCGACCCCAAAAGGGGCACGCTCACACATCCCAGCCCTTCTTTTGATTGTGCAAATCCTAAGAATTCTTACTAGTAAACTGAAAAAACTGAAATTTCATAGTTTAGTTAAGACATTTGTACCCACTTTAAAAGGTTAAGAACCGTAAATTTTCTTAAGATTTTATTCGTGATTAATAAATGAAAGAAAATCGTTTTTACATCACTAAATCTAACAGTCGAAAACCACTAAAGAGTATTGATGATGTTTCACTAAAAATCTTTATCTGGACAGAAAATAAATCCAATTCCACCTCCGAGCCCCCTCAAGAGGTTAGCAGTTAGCTTTATTATCATGCTGGATCCCCTAATGAATAAATATTATCATTTGGCCACTATCATCACTTAAGATTGGCCCTCACTACTCTCTTGTGTATCACCTGACCATCAGAAAAAATTAACTGTACCAAGTATACTCCATTGGGAATTTGTGGGTTTTCAAATTTTATTTGATAAGCCCCACCAATTTCAATATTTGTCATTTCAGATTGAATTAACTGCTTACCTGATACGGAAAACAAATGAGCTGTCGCTGTACCCTTTATTTGACTTTGAAAAAAGATCGTTAGATCCAAGTCAAATGGATTAGGATAAACAGAAAGAATTGACTGTTTACTATTTTTAAATTGTGTGGGTTTCTTATTCTTGATAACTATCGGACTTCCACAATCAGCGTTGCCGTTTTCAATAGCATCAATTATCATTTGCGCGACAGCTATCAAAGCATCCGCTTGTTCATCAGTCAGGTCCTTGCCTCTTTTAGATTCAACTTTATTGATAAAAGCCGTCAAATTACCAACCGCAGCAGTAGGTGTTCCTTCGGCACATTTAAGTTGTGCTTTTTCAGCTTTGTCTATTAGTACATTTTCCAAATTATCAGGAAGATCCAAACCTTCTATTTGATCAATTAAAGCATCACCTGCGCCTTCAACATTAACAACAGGATCACATACATCACCGATTCCATCAATATCTAAATCCGCCTGATCGGGATTAGGATCATTCACGCAATTATCAACATCGTCATCTACACCATCTCCATCTGAATCGGTTGTGCCCGACAAAATCCATGGAGAAAAATCCGTGATATTTGGAATGAAAACGCTATTGGGGTTGCTTACCTGACCTGGCAAAGGAGCTTGCCACACGCCACCAAAGTTATCCCATCGATGAGCCTGTAAATCAGTAATTATACCTACCTCCGCGACATTGGCTGTCAGTGTGACATTAGCAGTTGCAGGACTATTGACATCAATTTGCCAAAATCTATCCGCGATTTTACCTGCGTCATCACCTGGTGTCAGATCAACATTCAGATTATTAACGAGATCGGGAAGCGTTGGAAGTGGTGTATTATCAGGAGCTGTCATATAAGTTGTGATTGAAACATCCCCTCCTCCCCCGACTCTTTCATAAATCACAGGAATATATTCTTCATTTGTCGTGCCAAAAGGAAATTCATGTGGACCTGAAGTCGTCCCGATATTCCATTTGACTATGCTTCCATTGTCGGTTGTTTCGCTCACGATCATTCCATTTGTTCGGGTAATACCTGATGGTTGACTCTTTTGAATTTCAAGTGTATTTCCATTGAGTTCAAGTGATCCCTGCTCCAGGTGCAATGATTTCAATGCATGCACTTTAAGTTCAGAGAATAATTCCACAGATTGGGCTGATTTATTGATTTCTATATTTCCGGTAAATTTATCAGCAGCACCAGACAAATCAAATGATTGTGGATTAGATCCTGTAAAAACTAAATCTGAAGCACCTCCATCCCAGGTACTAAAAAATTGTACATCTCCTTTTGATTCAAATATCATATTTAGAGCTCCTCCATTAATAAAAGACAAGGACCCGTTAATTATCAATTTTAATCCCGGTAAAAATGTTTGTAATCCGTTAAAGTCAAAAACTTTGTCAATTGTGACATCATAAAAGTCGATATCGCTTGAGGATGTGACCGTGGAGGTGTTTATATCATCAAAATAAAAGTGCCCGTTATTGTGATCAAAAGTCCCTCCTGAATATGTAAAACTTTGTCGCAAAAAAGTTTTATTAGAGGAACATGTAAAAGAGCCACCCTTTATCTCAAGACTTGCATTAATATCCAAGTCTGCCGCAGTAGCAGTAAATACTCCATCTTGCATAATTACAGAACTAGCAAATTCGAGTGATCCGGCAGCGGGTGGATTGATCGTTACATTGGGCGATTGTACTTCTATCCCATGAAAAAAACCAGAACTGAGATTAATCGTCGCATTTGCTGAGGGTGAAATAATAACAGAAGAATTACCGCCATCGTATCCGGCATCGTGTACCACGTCACCCGTTAGAGATTCGAAAATCATATTTGTCGCGCCTCCATTAATTAAGGACAATGAACCGTTGATAATAAATTTAAATCCCGGTAAAAATGTTTGCAATCCGTTGAAGTCAAAAACTTTGTCAATTGTGACATCATAAAAATTGATATCGCTTAAGGATGTGACCGTGGAGGTATTTATATCATCAAAATAAAAATGCCCGTTATTGTGATCAAATGTCCCACCTGAATATGTAAACCCTTGTCTCAAAAAAGTGTTATTAGAGGAACATATAAAAGAGCCACCTGACAATTCAAAGCTGCCATTGATATCCATGTCTCCGGACGCACCAGCGAATGTACCCGCTGCTTGAGAAAAAGTTCGTGTAATTATTTCAAAAGCCCCTTGATTCATAGTGCCTGCAAATCCGGCTTTAATTTCTATAGAAAAGACATCAATGTTAACATCAAGGGTACAATCACCCAATCCATTCACATCAAAGATGACCATATCTGCATCAGTTGGCACCCCTGCTCCTCCAGTCCCTCCTGAAGTAGCGGACCAATTAACCGCATTGTTAAAGTTAGAATTCACTCCGGCTACCCAATACCTTTCGGCTCCAAATGCAGATTCCTGGATTAAGGAAAATGCAAGAATTGTTATTAGGATATATCTGAAAATATAGTTTGTAAAACAGGAAGTTTCAATTTTCATCACAATGTTTTTTGTATGTATTCACGGAATTAGACTTGTCAACATTTTTCATTTACAAATTGGAATAAATACGATAGACCTACATCAAGAGAAAATGAAGAATAATAGCCCTAATGTGAAGAATAACAAGAAATTGTGAAGAATGAATATTTCTTGAAGTAAAACTGGGCTACTAAAATGATTGGGTTACAGGTGTATCCAAATGGCATTAAATAATAAAATAGTACTAAAAATTAGCTAATGACCAAACTACAGCATCTATGCGACTCTTGACATACACGAGACTGGTTTGTTTAGGATGCAGCGCGATATTATAAATCATTCCGCCAAAAATCCCTTGACCCAAATTCTTGTCACCAAGTGCCACTTTATCTCCAGTCTCTAAATTAAAAATATAGAGCTGCTGATATGTCATAAGATCATCCGAAAATGAGATCAGAAGTCTTTGACCGTCATTTAACCATTCTGGAGGGCTTCCCGGACTAAATTGTTCATTGTGTTGACAACTAAAAACAGTGTTAACCGATAAATCTCCAAGATGTAATAGCTTCAATTTTCGAAAATCATTATTGTCAGCATGGCTTGAGAAAAATGCTATTGTTCTACCATCGGGAGAGACGGACAGGCTTCTTATATTATCGGTAGTTTTATAAATTATCTTTTCTTCATCAGTCTTTAAATCACGTTCAATGATATTTTGATTCGTGCTGTAATACATTTTATCGTCTTTACCCAATTTTTGCCAATGGCATTGATCTACAATTGGGTCGATTTGTGCCGTCTCAGTATTGAAAAGCACACACCACCTTCTTGGCGGATCCTTTGAGTTATAAGTAAGCAATAATTCTGATTGGCGCCCTGTCCATTCGGGCCAACATACACCCAAATCACCCCAATCAGACCTTCCCGGTGAGATTACATGCTCTTTCCCGGTATTCATATCTTTCAATTCTATTTTATTCGAAATAGATGGATGTTTACTTAGTCTTAAATAAGCTAAGCTGTCCCCGGTTGACGACCATGTCGGGCGTATTCTACCAGTTAAATCATCAGTAAAAATGAGTTTTTCAGGCCCCTGCAATCCGCTGTCTATATCAATGTCCGAGTGATACAAATGGCTGATATTAACCTTTGTTAAATAATAAAATATTCCTTCATTCGTAAGCCCTACAACGGACTCACTATGTAAATCTCCCAAACCATCGAGGATCAATTCTGTATTTACAAATTCTAAATTCGAAGAAAGCGTACCTTTCCATATGCCATCCGACCCTCCTAAATCACTTATATATAAAAATTCATTTCCATTTTTTAACCATGCGGCAATTCTATCATTTGAAGGTTGAGCTATTATTGGCTTATCAATTTCCCCATCCAGAGATAGGAGAAAAACATCGTTCTTTCCCGAAGATGGTATATGGTCATACATAATATATTGCCCATCCGGTGAAAAAACCAATCTGTTGTGAATTGACCAGGATTTAGATGAAAGTATTTTGATAATTTTGTAGGACCCATTTTCTGAATTAATTATTATTATTTGAACTTCCTTCTCCTCAATTAAAAGAGCTAATATATCTATACCATTCTCAGACCAGTCAAATAATCTAATATCGCGTCCTTCACCAGGGGTAAATAGATTTTTATATTCGTTTTTTTCAAGATCGAATATCCGAAGATCTTTACCGTTGTATTCATGATCCCATAAAAAGGCAATTTTTTGGCTGTCTTTAGACCAAATAGATTTATCGCATTTCCGATATGGATGATCTCCAACGAAACGATGAGATTCACTTGTCAATTTTTTAGTAAGTCCAGTACTTCTGTCCAAAAGACCCAAATCACGCTCATAGATGTAGGAAAAATATTTGCCATTAGGAGAAATAGATCCCTTGAAATTAGGTATATTATAAAGTACTTTTTGGTTTATAATTGGTTTTTTAGAATGTTTTAGTATAGAAATATCTAAAGGTTTATTTTTGGAATTTTGCAGAAGTAATAGCTCGTCAAGCCTGAGTTGAGCATCTGCCGCAAAAGATCTTTGATCTGCAAATTCACTTACTAATCTTCGATAGAAGATCAAAGCCTGCTCATTGCCTAGTTTTTCATGACTATTCCCTAACCTTAGTAAGCATTCTGCTATAATGTGTCTATCACTAGTATTTAAAGAGAGAATTTTATTATAAACGTCGATAGCTTTTATCAAATCACCGTTTATTTCTTCTTCATAGATTGCCTCGCTCAATAATAGGATTGATTCCTGACCAAGTAGTGGTGGAGCATTTGCGATCCAGACCAACAGTACCATAAGAATTAGCGTATAGCGTGTTTCGAACATAACCTCTAATTTGTGCTTATTAGGTCGACTTTGCACGGAAGGAATATGAAGTATGTGGTATTCGTGTGAAGTTTCATGATGATCGAATCTTATAACCTACCCCTCTGATTCCTATAATCCATCGGGGTTTTTTAGGATTGTCTTCCAACTTTCTTCTCAAATTAGCAATATGCGTATCCACCGTCCGGGGATCTACAATAACATCTGTTCCCCAAAGATTGTCGAGTAGCACATCTCTACTTAACACCTTATTTTCATTTTCTAATAAAAATTTCAATAGAGAAAACTCAAACGTCGTTAAATCTAATTGCTTTTCTTTTTTACAAATAATATATTTATCGAAATCAACTTGAATATCTCCAAATTTAAACTTTGCCGTCGGTCTTTTATCAACCTGCATTTCTGATCGCCTAAGAATGGCTTTTACACGCGCCTGAAGTTCGCGTGGACTAAATGGTTTCGTTATATAATCATCCGCCCCAAATTCTAAACCAAGTACTTTATCTATCTCATGGCTTTTGGCTGTAAGCATTATAATAGGTGTAGTCACCCCATTGGACCTGAATGTCTTACAAACATCAAATCCATTCATTTTAGGTAGCATTACATCTAGAATAATGATATTAAAATCATTGTTCGTCCCAAGTGCAAGACCATTTTGACCATCTCTTGCCATAGTGACTTCAAATCCTTCAAAAGCAAAATCATCCTCCAATGCCATTGAAATATCCGGATCATCTTCAACAATGAGTATTCGATACATTTCATTTAATTTTGATGCAAAGGAAGATCTACAATGAACCGACTACCCATACCCGATTGACTTTGAATAGACACTTTACCATTATGCGCACTGACAATCTCCTTGACTATATTAAGTCCGATTCCGCTTCCCTTTATTCTTCCAGATTGTTGACTCTTGGATCTATAGTATTTTTCAAAAATTTTACTTTTTTCAAAGTCTGAAATACCCACACCATAGTCCTGAACCACGATTTCCAATCGATTAGTGGAAGTATGTACCTCAATATCTACGAATTTTGAATCACCAGAATATTTGATGGCATTATCAACTAAATTGTATAGGACTTGTCTCATCCCTTCTTGATCCAATTTGACCTTGGGCAGATCATTGGACACCTGAAACCTCATCTGTACCACTTCATTCAGGTTTTTATCATTTAATTCTTCCTCTATACTTTTAAAAAACTTCGACATGTTTGTAAGTTGAAAGTCAAACCTCCTTTTTCCTTTATCAAGTTTTGAAAAATCTATTACATTATTTACTAGCTTGGTTAAATGTTCACTCTGTCGTTGTATAGAAAGGTAATACTCTTTTTTCCTAAAAGGATCGGGTACTCTTTCGAGATAAAGCATTTCGACCATTTGCCTGATAGAAGTAAGCGGGCTCTTAAAATCATGAGATACCGAATCAATAAAATTCGACTTGGCATGATTAATTTCTAATTGGTGATTCATTGCTTGCAGGGTAAATACAATACCAAACGTCAAAACTATCACTATTAAAATAAAAATATATACATAAATACTTCGTCCCGAAATAAGAAAGGATTGCATCATGCTCGAAGGTTCAGAATACAAGTCAAGCGACCACTTTGGAAGACCCGCAGAAAAGTTAAGCCCCGCAAGAAATGAGGCGGATAAAACGGTATCAGACTGAGCAATCAATTGCTCCCGGCTATCTTCTAATTTCCAGGTCCATTTACTGTTGCCTAATGATTGCATGAGCTTTGGAATTACATAGTCCCTGGACAAGAGCATAGGATCCAAAAGCATACAAAAAAAGAAGCCTGAACTATCTCTATAAATAGAAATAAGTTTGGTGGAACCTGCAATGGCCTGTTCAAAGCGATAACTTCTATTTTTTTCAAAATATTGATTCTCAGACAATCTTGAGTTGATTAATTCATCAGCATTTTCTTTAAATGCTATTAATGTCTCAGTATGGGTTTGTAATTCTTTAATACGTTGCTCCAGGAAGTTGGCAAGAATTAATGATTCATATAAATCTGAACGTTTCAAATCAACGAGATCACTAATTAAAGTACTCGTTTTATCCAGGATGAAAGTGTAAGATCTCTCATCCATTAGCCACCTTCTGTCTATTATTCCTTTGAATATTGTAATTATAGTATCAACAGTTTCCCTATAATTATTCTGTTGAAAACTTAATTGAGATAGCTCCTTAAGAGCCACGAGTTCTGCTGGCAAAAACTGCCCAATATATTGGCCATCCTGAACACGCATCATAGTGCGATAAGTATGCATAGCCTCTTTTTGCAAACCTGTTCTTTTTTGAAGTCTTGCTATATTATTGAATAGCTGAATTTTTCCATTTTGACTTATGATTTTATATTCAATTTTACTGTAAAACTTAAGTGCTTGTAATAAATTATTTTTTCGAAATTCAAATTTTTCTCCTTCATCAAGAAGCGTCTTTTCGAATGCGGGTATTACGGATTCAGGTAGCCTCAAAGCTCCGTTCGGCAGATATTGTAAATGATGATCAAGGATACAGATTTTGCCTGAAGAATTTACAAAGAAAACACCGCTAACCAATGGCTTATTTATGGATAATCGTGCTAAAGAAGTGTCGCTGAAAATTTCGAAAATCTGCTGCGGATTAACTGTTATACCACTAAAAAATGATTTTTCAATTGAATCCAAGTGCGATTCAACTGCAGCAATAATCTCCTTGCCTATCCCTTCAGCCTGGGTTCTATTCTGCTTTTCGATCAATGCATGATCATTCTGAATACCCCGAAAGGCAAGAAAGAGTAAAGCAAAACAAGGCGCAGCAATTGCTACGAGAAAATATATAAGGATTTTCCTTTGCGTGAAAAAGTTTTGTAACCTTTTCATAATTCGGCTGATTAAAACATATTTATCATTGCAAATTACATAGGACTTATATTTTAGTCATGCATAGGTAAAGGGCACTGATAATAGAAGCTATTTTTCTCAATTTACGAAGAAAATTTTTATACTCAATTCTAACCTTCCCAGAGTTATAGAATACATGGGTAATTCAATTATAGAAAGCTATTATTCGTAACAAAGTGTAGACTACATTCTTACAAATTTTGCGATTATTTCATTAATAATAATTCAATATCTTATCTCTGAATATTTTAAAATTATTGCATATTACCCCCTAATTATCAGTCATTTTATAATCTCTATTCCAACTCCTTACAAATCATATTAAGCACATATTACTAATGTTACTATAATTAATACTTCAAAATAAGTAGCAGACTGATCAACTTTTATATAAAATAGAAATCAAAAGATCCGCCCGCTGACCAAAATTTACATACTCCACGTTATTTGAATAATAAATCAAAGCTGGACAAAGTGAATCAAACAAATGTCATTGCTGACCCAGTTGAGGTAGTTCGCACTTTTAGTTTGGAATAGTGAGTGAACATGTATTTGTTGGTGCTTGTTTTTCTATCTTTAATGATGTACTTACGCATAGGAAGCATAGAGATCAAGTGTAGAATCAAAAATTATCTTATCTATGGACAGAATATTTCTGCACTAGTAAAGCAATTCTGATCGTATGAATCTCTATTTACCAGGATTTCTTCTATTGCTAACAACGCTTTCCTTTTCTCAGTCTCGTCCAACGATGAGTTGTGGTGTACTTTCAGGCGACATTATTCTCGATGGTATACTTGACGAACCGAATTGGCTAGATGCAGTTATTATAGATCAATTTAAAACTATCGTACCTATAGAAGGAGGAACCCCTTCAGGTCGCACAGAGATCCGGGTGCTCGCCAGTTCAAAACAGTTGGTGATTGGCATAAAATGTTTTGATCCGAATCCCCAAGAAATAATAAGTTATTCGAAATTACGTGACAACGATCTTGATAACGAAGACCATATAAGACTGGTTATAGATCCATTCCTGGATGGACAATCCGGATATATCCTGGCTGTAAATGCAAATGGTGCCCGCTATGACGCATTAGTCTCAAATCGAGGTGAATCTGAAAATAGTGATTGGGATGCTATCTGGGATGCCGTACCACTTATCCATGAAGATGGCTGGTCCGTTGAAATAGTCATTCCCATTCAAAGCATAAGTTTTAAAAAAGGACTTACGGAATGGGGTTTCAACATTGAACGAAGAATCCAGCGATTTCAAGAGACTATCAGGTGGGCAAATGTGCGTAGGGATCAATGGTTTATTCAAACAAGCAGGGCTGGATTACTCACCGGCTTACCTGAATTTAATTATGGTTTGGGATTGAATATACGGCCATCTCTAAATATTCGATCTGAGCGTACGGCGGGCAGCGACAACGATATCGGTCTTGAACCAAGTCTGGACATAAGCCAAAAGATAGGTCCAAATGTAGTGGCCACTGTCACGGTCAATACTGACTTCGCAGAATCCGAAGTGGATACACGACAAACCAATCTCACACGGTTTCCATTGTTTTTCCCGGAAAAACGAGCATTCTTTTTAGAAGGTTCGGACATATTTGAATTTGGGTTTGGGTTACGCAGAAATATTATTCCCTTCTTCAGCAGACGAATCGGACTGTTTGAGGGGACCGAAGTACCTCTCGAAGCCGGAGGTAAGATCAATGGAAGAATCGGTAAAACTTCATTCGGAGGGATGCTCATGCATATAGGATCAAGAACAACTGATGACTTAATTCTGGATAATACAACGATGGGCGTTGTCCGTGTAAAACATAATGTACTGAAAGAATCATCGATTGGTTTTATTTCATCCATTGGTGACCCGCTCAGCAGAGCAGGTAGTCGTACATCCGGTATTGATTTTACGTACCAAACGACTCGATTTCAAGGCGATAAAAACTTTATCGCGGGCATTTCTGGTATGCTTGCCAATCGTGAAGGTCTCGAAGGAGACAAGACGGCTTTAGCCATTAAAGTTGATTATCCTAATGATCTCTGGGATGTAGCATTGACTTATTTGCGCATAGGAGAAGCTTTCGATCCGTCATTGGGATTTGTGCCGCGAAAGAATATTCAAAGCTTTAGTCTTGGTGGCACTTACGCCCCTCGTCCATCATGGAAATGGCTGCGTCAAATGCGCAATCAATTATTTCTGACATATATATCTGACCTGGAAGGAAGCTGGCAATCATATCGAGCATTTACGGCCCCTATTAACTGGCGAATGGAAAGTGGTGATCGTTATGAGCTTAATTATGTCCCGCAGGGAGAAAAGTTGATGCTCCCTTTTGAAATAACTGATGAAGTCGTGATACCAGAAGGGGATTACCATTTTGCAAGGTATAGATTAGAAGCAGAATTAGCTGCTAAACGAAAATTCAATGGACAACTTACCTGGTGGTTTGGTTCTTTTTATAATGGCTCTTTAGACGAATTGGAAGCAAGCATCAACTGGAATCCGACTAAGCTTATCACTTTCGAGTTTATCGGAACACGAAATATTGGAAGACTCCCTGCAGGTGACTTTGATCAAACACTTGTAGGTATGAGGATCAGAATGAATGTGACACCGAATCTTCAAGTGAACAGTTTTATCCAATATGATACCGACTCACGAGCACTCGGAATTAATGCCCGTGTTCATTGGATATATCATACCCAGGGTGATATATTTCTCGTAGTTAATCATAACTCATTGAATAGAACGAAGAATTGGGAATTTATCAACCAGCAAATTCTACTTAAGGGTCGGTATACTTTTAGGTTGTAAGGCAGCACATAAGTAATTATGTCTACAAATTAACGAACCTGAAATTCGATATTAGACCTAAAATTTCCATTGAAAATGAAAGAGCACAAGTCTTAGTTTTTTTGATCATTCTTGATTTTATAACTCGGGCATGTATCGAAAGTCAATTGTCCGATATAAAAGACATAAAAGCACAAGTTTTATATAAAACATGAAATGATCCATAATGTGTTTCAGTTATTAAAGTCCTTATCCTTGCCAATTGAAATTTTGAAATCAATGTACAATCCATATTTAAATTTACGTCTATAAAGAAGGAATGGCACAATAGCTATTAGAGACATCTATTATTTGGAATGATAGATTGAAACTATAGGACTGCCTCCAATTATACTCACCTTTTCTATCTATACCAGACAATGGATAACAATGTGTAAAGAAAACGAAAAGCGGTAATGTACATGATAGTTTATGTAAAATATATCAATACTAATATTTGACACTAAATGATTTGAAAGGCTGAATTTCCATGCACTTTTATGATTAAGGAGTTCAATTTATTAAATTTTTAGAAAAAAAGCAGATATGGCAATTTTACAAAATTTGAAAATACATGAAACGATGAGCAGAGATATTATAAAAGCACATTAAAATTTTAAAATCGAATAAAATTCTGCATCGTTAAAAATTTCAATATACTGATTGTTTCGCAAGCTGTTTTCTATTTTATAGCTGCCATAATGCTTTGTCTCCAATACTAATGTTTTGCTTTTTATTAGGAAATTAAATCTTAGAATTTTAAATTTTAGAAAATTTAATATCAATTATATTTTAAACGTATTATTTACCGCTCAAGATAATGAAATAAAGAGATAAATTAAGATTTAAACATCTCTTGTGAAAATGAAAAGACGACTATTTTTAGGAGACAGTATTGCCTCCTTGGCTCTGGTTACAATGGGCGCATACAACATTGGAAACCTCGAATTTGGATCTGTTTATATTCTTAATGGAATGGAACCGTTTTCCAAAAAAGCAAACTCTGGAGCTTATAGAAAAAAAACCAGGGAAGTAAAAAACATTTCAACTTTAGACGGGAATAAGTCAAGTAACAATAGTCATCCGCAGATAGAAGGCAATAATATTGTATGGCAAGGAGTCTCCAATCAGGACGCTCATATATTCTTGTATGATGGGAATAAAATTTCAAAAATATCAAGTTTAGATAGAAACACTTCCACCAATAATTGGAGGCCACAAATCAATGGCAATCATATAGTCTGGAGTGGGCACGATGATCGTACTTTTCATATCTATTTATATAATGGTGAAAAGATATCTAAAGTTTCAGCTACAAGTCTTCATGCCCCAACTAGTAATATAAATCCACAGATTAGCAAGAAGAGCATTGTTTGGTCAGGATATGATGGAGAAACCTACCATGTTTATCTTTTTAATGGAAAAGAAGTAATCAAAGTCTCAGCCTTGAACAATAATACATCGCGGGACAATCACCTCCCTTTAATATCCGGGAAAGATATAATTTGGAATGGATATGATGGAGAAACATATCATATTTACCATTATAATGGAGAGCGAATCACGAAGGTATCGAATCTAAGGCAACATGAATCAATCAATAATCGGGAGCATAAATTAGTCGAGCGTAGAATTGCATGGGTTGGTTTTGATGGACAATCGGATCACGTTTATATTTATGATGGGATACAAGTTTTAAAATTATCTGCTCCTAATAATTATTCAATATTTGATAGTGGTAATGTCCAAATTGATGACAAGAATACTATTTGGATAGGACGTGAAGGTAAGGTCTACAATGCATTTCAATTTGATGGAGAGGAAGTTACAAAAATGGCCGTAATTCAGTCCAAAACACCCCCTTGTTCTGTCGATATAAAAATTCATCAATCAAATATTGTGTGTGGAAATTATGAAGGAAAATCTATGATGATACAACAAACTGTTGATTCAAAAAAAAGTGACCTTAGTACATATCATATCAATACTTCCTCTTTCAATAAAAACCATCAAATCGACGGTGAAAATATCGTCTGGTCAGGATTTGATGATACCACTAGCCATATATACTTGGAGCAAAGTATAGAAAACGAAAGAAAGCACGCTCAGGGTGACATCATCCAAGATAGTGAAATATATCCCAGTCCTTTTTCTGATCAGACTTCAATTAGTTTTTATTTGAAAGAAGAATCAGAGATAGAAATCAATGTCTTCAATTCGGAAGGACAAAAGGTAGAAACGATCCTTTCAAAAAGGATATTACCTGGAGGGAAGCACACAATAATATGGCGCCCTCTTGAATTAAACAGCGGGTCATATTTCCCTGTGATCCTCGCGGGTAATGATATTGTTAGCCAACAAGTAATACTTGTTAATTAGGTTAGTTTAAAATTGTATATGATATTATTAAATGCATCTAAGGAGAATTCGAATATTATCATTGGGAATTCTTAATTTTATATTTGTTACAACATTTTTATTAAATCACCCGGTACCTCTTTGTTGTCCATCAGCTCTTTATCTACTTAAGTTGTAAGTGAGATTCCATAGAAATGAATACCTGCAAATTTGCCATTTACCCAAGCAGTGCTATAAAGGTCTATACTAATCTACCTCGCCATATCATCAACATTACATTCACCTACTCAACAGAGAATAAACTATGAAATTATTGAATTCCCTTCTTTAAAAAAGAAGCATTTAAAAAGTTATTACGCTTATATTTAAGCTCACTAAGAAAAAATCAGAAGTAGTAAATATTCCGTCCTTTTTAAAATGATGATCAATAAACTTTCAACCGGCATTGTATCGATACTTATTTTTATAATAGGTTATTCAGCATGTCAATTATCCACATCTGAAAAAGACGCCTCAAGGGAGTCATCATATTTAAGGGATGAATTATCCATCCAAAGTGGGTTAGAATTGTTTAACCAATACTGCGCGCCATGTCACAACTTTGAGGACAATGGTATCGGGCCAAACCTCAGTGGGATTACTGCAGAAGTGGATAAAAATTGGCTCAAGGCATTTATAGCAAATGCACCTGAGATATTAGAAAGTGGTGATGAAAGAGCCAGGCAACTGATAGAAAAGTATAAACAACCTATGCCTGCATTCTCAATGCTTGAAGACGACCAGATCGAATTCATCCTTAGTTTTATGAATAGGTTTACAGAAGGGGAAAAGAAAAATCGAACAAACCGTCCCGGAGGATTGCTCAATCCAATTGAAGAGCAAATCCCTTTTTCTAACATGACACTTGTGCTCGAAAAATGGCTTACGGTCCCCGCCAGCGCAAAAGATCGTCCCCTGGCCCGAATTAATAAGCTCTTATCTATAAACACTAATG
>JAJCYJ010000748.1 GCA_029262975.1 Saprospiraceae bacterium | reverse complement strand
ATATCTAACGTCTCCCCTTCTGCGTTGCCCGTAATATCAGTGAACTTCTTATCGAAAGCCGCAATACTAAAAAGCACTGTACGCCATATTCGGGCTTCCGCGGAAATCGAGAACTGGCGGGATCGCTCCGGGGGGATCACTTCAGTACTTGGCAACCAGACATCACTGGGTAATCCTAATCCTCCAGATGACAAAAGATGAAAATATTGATCCATTTCACTGTAACCAGCCTTAAAACTCAGTCCATTCAAAATCTTCCATTGAGCCGACAGACGGGGCTGAAGACTTACATAATTTGATCCGCCTACTTTGATAGAAGAAAAATGTGCACCCAAATTAGCTGAGAAGTGCCGACCGATCCTGAACTCGTTTTCAACATAGGCCCTCAACTCATTACCAGTAAATGGTTCAAAATCTCGATTTTCCTTGATACTTTCTATCGTAATCAATTGGTTTTCATCTAACAAATCATCACTGGTGGTAGAAAAGTCACTGCCCGGGATAATATTATGCCTTGTGTAGTTCACGCCTAATTTGAGAAAATAACTTGCATTGATGTACCAGTCAAGATCATAAGATGCTATATAATCTTCTATGTCAGAAGAAAAAAGTCTTGAGGAATATCCAAGTGAGGAAGTAGCAGAACCTGGATCGAATATCGTCCTGCTAAAATCAAAATTATCGAAGTCAAACCGTGTATAGCTCAGGCTTGCATGACCAAACATTTTTTTATTAAAATTGGTGGTCCATCGAAGGGTAGCAATACTATTACCCCATGTTATATCGGCTTGATCAAACTCTTCGACTGTTTTATTGGAGTTTGTCAGAAAAGATCCGGTCACTTCATTAGCATAGCGATCCTTCCCAATATAAGCGCTTAGATACAGCTGATTTTTTTCGCCTAACTGAAAATTAATCTTGCCATTAATGTCGTAAAAGAAAAAATTGATCTGGCCATCTTCATTATTTCTTTCGAATTGATATCTGCTTAATGGTTTTAACCATGGATCCACGATCGTACGTCTTGCAGAAACGAGAAAAGAGCTTTTTCCTTTCGAAATCGGGCCTTCAAGAGTCAGTTTGGCCATCAATGGACTAATGGCGACATTTCCTCCAAGCTTTTGATTATTTCCTTCTTTAATCCGCACATCCATGACAGAACTTAGTCTGCCTCCATATCTTGCAGGAAATCCACCTTTGATAAGATTTGCACTTTTAATCACTGAACTATTGAAAATGCTAAAAAGACCCAGGGCATGACCGGTATTATAGACGGGAACACCATCTATCAATACCAGGTTCTGATCAGTACTGCCCCCCCTGACCATCAAGCCTCCAAAACCATCGACCTGTGATGAGATGCCGGCCCTCATTTGCGCCATCCTGATAACATCTGGTTCCCCGGCAAGTGATGCTATTCCTCCTAACAGTTCTATAGGCAATTGGTCAAATTCTTCTGAATACTTTGACACTTTCGGCACTTCACCGAGGATCAGGACTTCGTTTAAATATGAACTGGCCGTAAGATTTATAGTTAAAGTAGTATCATTAGATAAGGGTAAATAGATTGATTTTTGCTCGTAGCCGACATAGGAAAATTGAATTTCATATGCCCCTGCAGGTACGGTAAGGCTGAAATATCCATATTCATTGGTAGAATTACCATAAGCCGCATCAGACGTGGCAATATTCGCATAGACGAGACCTTCCCCCGATTTAGCATCACTCAAATATCCACTTATCGTAATATTTTCATTATCCGGGGTCACTTTCCTAAGCTTAATAATAAGCTGGTTGCCTATGATCCGATAGACCAGTTTCGTATTTACAAAGACATTGTCTAAAGCCAAACCCAACATCAATCTATTGGCCGCCAGAGATACTTTTTTATTTGCTGGGACTATTGCGGGATCAAAAGATATTCCGACACCACTCTTGGCGCTTAATAACAATAGTGCACTATCTAGTGGAATCTCTACAAAATCGACTGTAATGCGATGTTCATCAGGAGGCACCTGCGCAGTTAATTCTATAAAACCAACGGTGATTCCCGAACAAAAAAAACATGTCAGCAGGACTTGAATAATACCCTGATTATACTTCAATTACCTCTACCATTTGAATAAATCAAAGATAGCATAAATGGTACCGAAAAGAAGTCTGTATTACTGCAACCAACGACTTTAACATGAATTAGTCGTAAATTATATGCACATCATATATTATTAGAGGCAGTTAGTTCCTAAAGAATTTGGAATATCAACTTATCCGCAGGAGCCATCCACTCTGTATGTACTTCTATCTTTAGGAGTAATGATCAGTCCTTCGTGCACACCCTTAATACTCATGAGTGTCTGCTCAAGTGAAGCATCCGAAGGTACACCTGCTGAAAAACGACATTTTCGTAGTGAGTTCCGATCATAATCAAATAGCACCCCATAATGCAGACCGAGTTTATCAAGAACTTCATCTAAAGGTGTATCGTCAAATGATAGTTGACTGGTCTGAGACATAAAGGGCCTGATTGTACTGGTGTTTGACTTTTTTATCACATCTTTTTCAGGGTTGAGTTCTCCTTCCTGTCCAGCAGTCAATGTTAGATCATATTCCGAGTTTCGATCACTAAATAATCGAACGCTTCCTTCCCTAACGCTAATCTTTCCATTCAACCCACTATGGGTACTTCGGGCCTTAAAAGATGTACCCAAAACCTCCGCAAAAACATGATTACCCAAATCAATGGTAAATACACGGGAAGGATCATGTGTAACATCAAAAAAAGCTTCTCCTTGCAGAGCGACTTTTCTTTCACTATCTGATTTCTTTATAATGGTCAGGCTTGCTCCCTGGTCAAGCCAAATACTAGAATTATCGAGTATTTCAGCATATTCGATTTTGTCGACAGCCTTAATGGTGATATTTCTATTAAAGTAGGCAACTGCTGCCCAAACTAATAAAAGAACAACTGCCGCGGCGCCTATTACTCTTTGCCAATTAAATCTATTAATTGTCGCAACTGGCCTAGTAGGGGTTGTCTTTACGGGTTGTCTGATTTTTTTGAGAAAGGCATCTTTGGCATCATCTTTCTTCCAATCCTTTGTGGGAAAGTAGTTGTTGCTGACATTCCAGAGATAAGCTATTTCTTCTGATACGGCTTTGTGCTCAGGGTTTACGCTGAGTTGCCGGAACTCATCTCGCTCAGCTATTGACAGCTGACCTGTGAGTTGCTTGTGGGTTAATATATAAATACGTGAGTCCATCGTTTAACAAAAAAAAAATTTACAATAAAAGGGGTTACTCATTAAGGACACTATTTTCTATGACCACCCCTACTCTTATGTATTAAAATAAAAAATAATATATCATACCAAGAATAATTGGACTTCCGCTCTCAATATTCTCAATGCTTTTGAAATTTGGTTTTCAACCGTCTTTACACTGATATTTAATGCCGTCGCTATTTCCTGGTAAGACATGCTTTCAAATCTACTCATGGCAAAAACCAGCTTACATTTTGGTGGCAGTGACTCTATAACCGCATATATTCTGCTTTCCAGTTCATCCTTTTCCATAAAAGCCTGCCCAGAAGGAGTCATGGATACTATATCGGAGGCAGCATCTTCGTCATCATTAGAAATAATTCTCTTTCTTTTAATGTAATTCAGTCCTCTATTGACAGCGGCCCGCCGTAGATATGGTCTTAGTGCCGTCTGGATATTGATCCTCTCCCGCTTTTTCCATAAATCAAGAAAAATGTCCTGAACTACATCTCTCGCTGCCTCGTAATCATGTATTACACGATAAACGACTGCACACAAGTAGTCAAAAAAACGATCAAATAAAAGCTCAATCGCCCTATCGTCGTTCTTGTTTAACAAGTCCAATATCTCACTATCGTCAAATCTCTCTTGCATCTGAAGCCTAAGGTAATATGTCACAAGATAGTAATATGTTCGCTATCCATATTACTAAACAGATGATAAAATATCGTTATATGAATCCTTTATGTTCCCGGACTCAATATTTACTTATTCGGATGTTCCTGAATTTGATCACACCTTCCCCATTTACCTGGAAGGCGATAAAGCCTTCTTTGGTTTTAGTATCATGAAGATCTGAAGTCTTCACACCATTCAACCACACGCTTATGTGGTCTGCAATCGAGACGATTTTATATTGATTCCATTTCCCCACAGAATTAATGTGGGCAAGAGGCTTACCATGGGTAACAATAGCTCCTGTCCTAAAATCCTGATTCACATGATCATCCCATATATTTATTTCATAACATCCGGTGGCAGATTGTTCGTCTTTAGGGCACCTCAGGAAAATGCCGGAGTTGACAACTGCATCCGGAAAAAACTCAGCTTCCAAAACGAAATCGGTATAAATGTCTTCACTGACAATGTATCCCACTCCTCCTTGACCCGTAAGAACACCCATATTCAATCCCCACATGGCATCACCTGTTTCGGTCCACCCATCTTTCGTGTCTTGTAATTGCGCAATAAATGCGTCTTTCACCTTAGGTGTTTTTGCCGATTTACATGATGCCAGATTCAATATCATCAAAGCCATCAATCCTAATTTCCACATTTTCATAATTTTAATTGCTGGATTTATTCGTGTACATCTCTTTTTATCTGAATTGATCTTCATCAGTGTTTTAATTAATCCTTTAAATTTACAATGCTTTGCTTCAAATGACAGAACGATAAATATAAAATATGATTACTCCACCACCTACAGCAAGTACAAGAAGAGGATTTATAAAGAGAGCCTCCACCGTCGCCGCAAGTCTGATATTATGCCAACCATCTGTAATTACTGTGCCAGCATATATTAAACAATTCGGTCTGAAAGACAACACGATTAATGGTGTCCAGATAGGTGTAATCACTTATTCATTTCGGAGCATGAAAGATCAAAGTGCTGATGCCATGCTCCAATATGTGAAATCTTCTGGCGTGCGTGCTATAGAATTGATGGGGGACACAGCTGAAGATTTTGCTGGAAAACCTAACAACAACTTCGATCGACGTGCTTACTTTTCGTTAAGAAGGTTAATTAGAAATGGAGACCAATTAACAATTGACCAGCAAAAGCAAATGACCGAAATGGAAGCTGAGCTATCGGCTATTAACAAGCGAGTCTCAGAATGGCGTAGCTCAGCAGAATTGAATAAGTTTGTTTCGCTCAGAAAAATGTATAATGATGCCGGTATTCAAATTTATGGGTATAAACCATCAACTTTTAGTAAAGACAACAGCCCGGCTGAAATTGATTTTGGATTTCGATCTGCCAAAGCATTAGGAGCCAGCCACGTGACTGTCGAGCACCCTTCTGATGACGCACATACGTTGATGTTGGGGCAGTTTGCATCAAAACATCGGATACACATTGCATATCATGGCCATGAACAGCAGACTCCTACATTATGGGATACTGCACTTGAGCAATCCAAATATAACGCGATGAATCCTGACATCGGACACTATATAGCGGCAGGCAATCCTGACCCCAGGTTATTAATAAATGCCAAACACGATCGGATATCAAGTATACATCTTAAGGATCGTACAAATCCTGATCATGGTAAGGCAAACTTATTCTGGGGCACCGGGGATACACCTATAGCAGAAGTTCTGCAATTGATGAAAAAGAAAAAGTTTCAATTTCCAGCAACAATTGAATTAGAATATAAGATTCCGGATAATTCTGATGCCATAGCAGAAGTTTCAAAATGTCTCGATTATTGTCAAATGGCTCTTCAATAGTGAGCTCCATAATCTATGGTAATTATCAAGTTATTAATCTTAATTTTAGCTTTCTTATAATCAAGAAATAATCACTATGAAAAACGTTCTTTGCCTTGTTTTTGTGTTGTTCTATACTCTTTCTATCTCATGTCAGGATTACTTTCTAAAGGATTTAGGCCCATTTGATCAGGCTGTTCCAAGTCCTGAATCATTTCTCGGATATGGGATAGGATCCTATCATACAAGACATGATAGAATTGTCGCATATCTCGAAGCGTTGGCTGCTGCTTCAGACAAAGCAAGTCTTGTCGACTATGGAAAAACTCATGAGCAGAGAAGACTTGTGATCTTACAAATTAGCTCGTCCGCTCAAATAAAGAATATAGAGTCAATAAGACAAAGACATCTTGAAAAAATAAATGCGCTGAATCCTACAAATAATGATGCCCAAAATGCCCTGCCAATATTGGTCAATCTAGGGTATAATGTTCACGGCAATGAACCTTCCAGTTCCGAAGCAGCCATGCTCGCGGCCTATGTCTTAGTGGCTTCAAGAAACCCCAAAATTGAACGGTTCAGACAGAATGCAATAGTCTTTGTAGATCCTACAATAAACCCAGATGGGCGTGACAGACATACGCAATGGGTCAATAGCTATAGAGCAGATGCACTATCCTCTGATCCACTTGATGCCGAACACAACGAAATGTGGCCACGAGGCAGAACAAATCATTATTGGTTTGATTTAAACAGGGATTGGCTTTTAGCTGTACACCCGGAGAGTCAAGGCAAGTTAGCCTGGTTCCATAATTGGTACCCTAATGTAGTGACAGACTTTCACGAAATGGGTTCTGGAAGTTCTTACTTTTTTGAACCGATGAAGGACAATGCATCGATGCATCCCATCATGCCAAAGGAAAATTATACCACACTTAACGACCTCTTTGCAAAATATTATCAGCGGGAAATGGACAAACTGGGTTCATTGTATTTCACGAAAGAGGTTTTCGACGGTACCTATCCCGGCTATGGATCTTCTTACCCCGACCTTCAGGGTGGTCTTGGGATACTCTTCGAGCAAGCCAGCTCCAGGGGACATGTACAGGAAACTTCTATGGGCCAGATTACTTTTCCTTTTACAATAAGACACCAATTTGTCAATTCACTTGCTACAGTTGAAGCAGCTGTCGACAATAAGGAATACTTACAACAGTATCAAATCGATTTTTTCAAATCAGCCATTGACAATGCGAAGAAAGAAAAGGTCAAATCATATGTTTTTGGAGAAGTCAAAGACAATAACAGGTTGAAGGCCTTTTTAAGGTTACTACTTAGACATAAAATTAATGTTTACAAAATTGACAAAAACATTTCAATAGCCGGTCAAAGTTTTCCACCTGAATCTTCATATATCGTTCCGACGGAACAACCTCAATATAGAATGGTCCAAACGATGTTTGAGACATACAGTGAATATGTTGACAGCGTTTATTATGATGCATCCGCATGGTCCCTGGCTAATGCCTACAATATACAGTATGCTCCAAACGAACAAAATGTAGCATTGGGAAAACCTATTGTAATGGAAGATTTAGTGTCTGATTCTGGAAAGTTTGAAAAATCCGCATATGCCTATCTCATCAAGTGGGATGACTACAACGTTCCAGGCGCACTTTTTGAAATTCAATCTAAAGGAGTAAAAGTAATGGCTGCTCAGAAGAAATTTCAATTGCAGACTTCGATGGGACAACAAAATTTTTCTTACGGCACATTAGTCATACCTGTACAAAGACAATCTATAAGTTCTGATAGTTTAGCAACTGCATTAAGCAATGCTCAAAGACATTGGCATATTGAAGTATTCAGTGCCCCATCAGGTTTTAGCGCATCTGGAATCGACTTGGGAAGTGGTAATATTGATGCTTTAGACACACCAAAACCGATTATGCTTATCGGTGATGGGACAAGTAGTTATGAAGCCGGATTTGTGTGGCATCTTCTTGATCAAAGAGTAAAAATGCCAATTACAAAACTTCGGGGAGATATGTTCAGCAGGGTGGATCTTTCCAATTACAACACGCTCATTTTAATATCAGGAAATTATAATAATCTCGATAGTACAGATATTCAAAAA
>JAJCYJ010000747.1 GCA_029262975.1 Saprospiraceae bacterium | reverse complement strand
TCTTCGAGATTGATAGCCACGTTATATGTGAAAGCTTTGTAGTCAGTGGTAGAACTAAAAACGAAATTCTTCCTCATGTGCAAATGTTCCCGTATATATGTAGTTACCAAAAGCATGTTTTAAAAATGGATGTAAAAAATCGAATTGCAGAGAGTCTCAGACAAGCCGAGGCTACCGGAATAGTGATAGACCCGATTCGTCATGAAATAGGCATCAAAGACATTCCATTGGCTTATGCTATTCAACAAATTAATGGATCCTATCGTGTCGCTAACGGAGCCCGAATAACTGGTAAAAAGATTGGCCTTACTTCCCCGGCAGTCCAGACCCAACTCGGTGTAGACCAACCTGACTTTGGTATCCTTTATGATGATATGGAGGTCCTCAATGGATTAGGTATTAGCATCAAGAAATTAATGCAACCCAAAATTGAAGCTGAGATAGCCTTTATTTTACATGATGACCTGGACATGGATAACCTGACCCTGCTCGATGTCATGCAGGCGATTGATTTCGCACTACCGGCGCTTGAAATAGTTGGAAGCCGTATTAAGGATTGGGATATAAAGATTACAGATACGGTTGCAGACAATGCTTCCGCCAGTCATTATGTTTTAGGTCATACACCCAAGACTTTGGATGAATTTGACATGGTTAATTGTTCGATGAAATTAGAAAAAAATGGCGCATTAGCTTCAGAAGGAATAGGGAAGGCATGTCTGGGTTCTCCATTAAATGCGACATTTTGGTTGGCAAAAAAGATGATTGAGATGGGCACTCCTCTTATGGCCGGTGAAATAATCCTCTCAGGCGCCTTGGGTAAAATGGTAAATTTGGAAGCAGGTGACGATATACAATGTACGATCGAAGGTTTAGGCAGTGTATCTGTATCGATAACAGAATAATTAGAAAGTGATGAACAAGACAAAAGTAGCTATCATCGGTTCGGGAAATATTGGTACAGATTTGATGATCAAGGTATTGCGCTATTCAGAAATTTTAGAAATGGGTGTAATGGTAGGCATAGATCCTAAGTCAGATGGTCTCGCAAGAGCAGCAAAAATGGGCGTTCCTATATGTAGTGATGGCATTGACGGGTTAATAAAAATGTCAGAGTGGAAGGATGTAAAAATCGTATTTGATGCGACCAGCGCCAAAGCGCATCTTTATAATTGGAATATAGTCAGGCAATATCCGGATAAGAAAATGATAGATTTGACACCGGCAGCTATTGGTCCTTATTTGATTCCAACTGTTAACTATCAGGACAATTATGATGTACCCAATGTTAATATGGTGACCTGCGGAGGGCAGGCAACTATACCCATTGTAGCTGCTGTCAATAGGGTAGCGAAGGTCCATTATGGAGAAATTATAGCTTCTATATCAAGTAAATCAGCCGGTCCGGGTACAAGGGCCAATGTTGATGAATTCACGGAGACTACTGCAAGCGCTATTGAGGTAGTCGGTGGAGCCGAAAAAGGGAAGGCTATAATCATATTAAACCCTGCTGAACCTCCTTTGGTTATGAGGGATACAGTGCATACCCTGAGTGAAGAAGCAGATGAAGCTGCAGTAAGAGATAGCATACATGGGATGGTGGAAGAAGTAAAGAAGTATGTACGGGGTTATCAATTGCACCAGGAAATACAATTTGATCACATTCCTGAAAGTGCTCCTGTTTTTATCGAAGGATTGGGACATAGACATGGATTGAAGACAACTGTATTACTACAGGTTGTAGGAGCGGGGCACTATTTACCGGAATATGCCGGCAATCTAGATATCATGACCAGTGCAGCAAAGGCCACTGCGGAAAAAATTGTTCAAAACCAATTGGTTGGTAATAGAGAAAATCAGAGCACATAGCAAAAATTGAAAAAGCTTAGTTGAAATTTGCAGAAATGCTAATCAAGAACTCATCCTTTGTACGTTTTAACAAATGATTATCGTTGAAAAATGTCGAAACCCTGGAGACATTTTAGATAATTATTTGTGATTGTGACGCAGGAACAAAAAACATTACAAAGGGCCCCTTTTTTTGGTTCGGTTTTTTTGGGCAAACAAAAAAATGAACATAGAAAATGCTCATCTTAGTAAGATGTTGAACAATATTTTGGAAATCTATCAATTATGAATTTTTGCAACTTTCTTTGAAAAATATGGAGAAGATGTATTTTATAAATGACTCAGTGGTATAAGTCAAGTTGTATATGCCAGGTGCTTAATTATTGCCAATAGAAAAGTGAGTATTTTTTGAATGATTTATTTTATAATTTACAAATTCAAATATTAACCACGAGTCAGTCGAGACATTATAAAAACGCAAATTCACCTTCATGAATAATTTTTAAGTTAAAATTATAAAAATGAAAAAACTCTACATACAGGACGTTACCCTCAGAGACGGCATGCATGCCATCCGACACCAATATTCTAAAGAACAAATAAAACAAATTGCAAAAGCGCTTGATGAGGCAGGAGTAGATGCTATTGAAATATCTCATGGGGATGGCCTCGCTGGAGGAAGTTTTAATTATGGTTTTGGAGCACAAACAGATTGGTCCTGGTTAGAAGGAATCAAAGAAGAACTAACTCATGCCAAACTGACCACTTTATTAATCCCGGGTATTGCCACTATTGAAGATTTGAAAAAGGCCCGTGACCTGGGTGTCGATTCTGTCAGGGTAGCCACACATTGTACGGAAGCAGATATTTCACCACAACATATTGAAGCTGCCAAAAAACTGGGCATGGATGTCGGTGGTTTTTTGATGATGGCCCATATGAGCGAACCCAAAAAATTAGCTGAACAAGCCAAAATAATGGAATCAGCAGGTGCTGATTGTGTCTATGTGACCGACAGTGCCGGTGCCTTATTGATGGATGGTGTCGCAGATCGAATAAAGGCATTCAAAGATGTCCTTAATGACGACACTGAGATAGGCATCCACTGCCATCATAATTTATCACTGGGTGTAGCCAACTCAATCGTGGCCATGAAACATGGTGCTACACGCATTGATGCGTCACTGGCTGGCATGGGAGCCGGTGCGGGTAATTGTCCATTAGAAGTGCTTATAGCGGTGCTTAATAAAATGAATGTGGCCCATAATTCCGATCTATTTAAATTGATGGATGCTGCAGATGACCTGGTCAGACCTTTACAGACAAGACCGGTCAGAGTGGACAGAGAAACATTATCACTTGGTTACTCTGGTGTTTATTCAAGTTTTCTGT
>JAJCYJ010000746.1 GCA_029262975.1 Saprospiraceae bacterium | reverse complement strand
TCTTCATTTTAAAAAATAAAAATTGGCTCATCATAATTATATGGTAATGAGTAGAAAAAAGAAATATTTCAAAATAACATTGCTTGCCCTGATGGTGACCTTGCTTACCGGTATGGGCTGGGAATTGCATGCCACCCACCTAGGCGGATCTGACATGAGTTTTTCATGCCAGGCTAAGGATTGGTATGAGATCAATCTTACGGTCAGACGTGATTGTATACATGGTGATAAAGAAGCTATTTTCGAAGACCCCGGGTATGTCGGGATTTTTGATGCTTTTGGTACACCACTAAATTGGCTAGGAAGTCTGGGTGCAATTAGAATGGAGTTAGTGAGTGTCGAGGACATATCACCTAATGATTTGGCTTGTTCCTATAGTGGTGATGAAATATGTGTCTCTGAAGCAAGATATATTGGTAAGGTCTTCCTTCCATTTCGCGAAAAAGGGTACATCCTAAGTTACCAGCGATGTTGCAGAAATGAAACTTTGAATAATATTATAGATCCATTACAGACAGGTAATACTTCCTTTGTTTGCCTTACAGAAGAAACACTTTCAACTTGTAATAATTCACCGGAATTTCAGGATTGGCCCGATCTATTTATTTGTTCAGGCCAGCCTTTAACGTTTAACTCCGCTGCTGTCGACATAGACGGTGACAGCCTGGTATATATGCTATATACCCCGCATTCTGGAGCCTCCTTAGAACTACCTCAGCCGATACCACCAGCAGGGCCCCCATATGATACAGTAGAATATGCTCCTGGATTCTCCCTCACTAACCTCTTAGGAAGTGGTAGTCCACTTCGGATTGATAGCAATACAGGTGTGATTACAGCTACTCCAGGTGCCGTAGGACAATTCTTAGTAGGTGTGCTGGTAGAAGAATTTCGAAATGGTGTTTCTATCTCCAAAACTCGTAGAAACTTTGAATATAATGTTCGAATATGTGACAATACTGCAGGTTTAGACTTCGACGCTCCATCACTTCAATGTGAAGGTCTGACGGTAAATGTGACGAACACATCGTCAAATATGGATCAGGGCTTTAGATGGTATTTTAATTACCCGAGCGAAGACCCTGCGTTTATATCAACTGATATTTCACCTTCATTTACATATTCCGACAAAGGGACGTATACGATTCAGTTAACTTCAACAACCGTTGAAGATACTTGTGGGACAGAGGGTATTTTAAAAGAAGTTAAGGTTATCGATTCAAAGTTGATGACATCTTTTGAAAGCGAATCACCTGTATGTACCGATGGTAAAATATTACTCAATCTGACGTCAACTTCGATAGAACCAGACCCTGATTATCAGATCGATTCCTTCGTTTACCTGGTTCAGGTTAATGGTGAGTTTTTCACTTTTATAGGTGCAAATATTTCTGAAGAAATTCCATGCTCAAACCAGATCAATGTGACACTCACAGTGACATCCTCATCAGGTTGTACAGCTACAGATACACAAATCCTTGGTGATGGTCAATCTTGTGAGAATATTGCAGGATTGGACTTTAATGTTCCTGCTCTTCAATGCGAAGGTCTTACAGTTTCCGTTTCCAATACATCCTCTATTATGGATCAGGGATTCAGATGGAATTTTAATTATCCAACTGAAGACCCTGCATTTATTTCTACTGATAGCTCCCCATCATTCACGTATCCCGAACCAGGTACTTATAAGATTCAGTTGACGTCAACAACGATCGTTGATACCTGTTTAACTGAAGGGATTATTAAAGAAGTTATAGTTGTTGATTCAAAATTATCAGCCTCTTTTGAGAGCGATTCTATAGTCTGTAACGACGATAAAATATTGCTCAACCTGACGTCAACTTCTATAGAGCCAGATCCTGATTATCAGATTGATTCCTTCGTTTATCTAGTTGAAGCTGATGGAGAGTTTTTTACTTTTATAGGGGCAAATATTTCTGAAGAAATTCCATGTTCAGATCAGATCATTGTTACACTGACAGTGACGTCCTCATCGGGTTGTACAGCTACAGATACCCAAATCCTTGGCGATGGTCAATCATGTGAGAATATTGCGGGGTTGGATTTTAATGTTCCTTCCCTTCAATGCGAAGGTCTTACAGTTTCCGTTTCCAATACATCCTCTATCATGGATCAGGGATTCAGATGGAATTTTAATTATCCAACTGAAGACCCTGCATTTATTTCTACTGATAGCTCCCCATCATTCACGTATGCCGAACGAGGTACTTATAAGATTCAGTTGACGTCAACTACGATCGTTGATACCTGCTTAACTGAAGGGATTATTAAAGAAGTAACAGTTGTTGATTCAAAATTATCAGCCTCTTTTGAGAGCGACTCTATTGTCTGCGACAATGGCAAAATATTGCTCAATCTGACGTCAACTTCGATAGAACCAGATTCTGGTTCTCAGATTGATTCGTTCGTTTATCTGGTTGAAGTAAATGGACAGATTTTCACCTTTGTCGGTGCAAATATTTCTGAAGAAGTTCCTTGCACAGACTCCATTACGATTAGGCATATTGTGACATCAACGTCTGGTTGTACGGATGAATCGGTCCTTTCAGTTGGTGGTATAGATACAACAGGTGATGGTGGTGGAGGAATCGTGAAAATTACATTCCTAGGAAATCCAATAGAAGTTTGCATAGGGGATTCAAGTCGTTTAGTTGCAGATCCAAATAGTGAATTGAC
Organism: Saprospiraceae bacterium; assembly: GCA_029262975.1. Lineage (GTDB taxonomy): Bacteria > Bacteroidota > Bacteroidia > Chitinophagales > Saprospiraceae > JAJRXG01. The sequence continues at coordinate 739 of JAJCYJ010000746.1, read as the reverse complement.
TTATATCTGGGATCCAATGGACGGTCTAACTTTTCCAGATGGCCCTTCTGACCCAGTAGTTACACCTTTGCAGTCGACTCTGTATTATGTGACTGTTACAAATGATACAATAACGATCGTCGATAGTGTTCAAGTCATCGTGAATGATCAAATTCTCGATTTGAGTATTGTTAATAATTCTCCTGAGTGCAGTGAAATTGTGGAATTAATGGCCGTTGTAAATGAAGGCTCAAGCGATTCTCTTGTCTTTGAATGGTCTATGAATGAAGACTTTTCAAATATCATTGCTACTGGCCAAATCGTCCAAATTCCAATTACAGGACGGTCCACTATTTATCTGCGAGGAATTGGCGGAGCATTCTGCGGAAGTAATGAACCAAGCATTACAATAGACAATGGAATTTCAGCTGAAACCTCGGTAACCATTTCGCCCATTAACAGATGTGAATCTGACAGGGGATCTGTCTCGATATCCACAAGTGACACCTCAGTTACTTTAACTGTAAATTGGGACCCTAGTGAAAATATAACAAGTGCACTTGACAGTTCATTTATAGATATAGTAGCCTTGCCTGGACAAACAGAAATAGAATTGACTTATACGATATCCGATAACCGTGGATGTCGTGAAGTTAGAATGATTACTGTCCCTATATCTGATTCATTTATGGTTTCTATCAATGGAGGATCAGGTATATGTGCCTCTACTGGAACATACTATGCCAGTGCTGACATTGAT
>JAJCYJ010000745.1 GCA_029262975.1 Saprospiraceae bacterium | reverse complement strand
CACCAGGGCAAGTTATCACAGGCGGAATTGAATCCATTAATACAATATTAAAACTGCAAGTGGCCATGTTGAGACTATCATAAAATGCAGTAATCGTTATAATTTGTATCATGCTATCTACTGAAACAATCGTGCCTTCAGGTGGATCCTGTATAAATGTTGGTTCGATCGCGCAATTATCACCAGAACCAACGAAGGAAGTATAATCCTTGATTTCATATTGACAATCATTATTAATAAAATCTACCATATCTCCTGGGCAAATTACAACAGGCGGATCCTGATCAACCAGTGTAATTATAAAAAAACATTCAGCTTGAATTCCCGACGAATCGGAAGCCACAAGCGTAATAATTTGTTCCGATGTATCTCCAAATACAACTGTACCGGGAGGTGGGGATTGATTTATTACAGATACAGAATTGCAATTATCACTCATTGAAACATTGCCTGAGTAATCAGGAATTACAAATTGACAATTTCCATCCAACTTTTCTACAATGTTTTCAGGACAGATTATAGTTGGAGGTATTTCATCAATTACAATTACAGAAAATGAACAGGTACTCTGATTACCGGATTGATCGGAAACTGTAAATTCTACACTGGTCGAATTACTAATTACCGTCCCAGCTATTGGTGATTGTACGACACTTTCAACAGTGCAATTATCCGTTGTAATAATCTGATCCGTATAATCTGGCAGGATAACCGAACAAGTCGAATCCAAATTGAGGGTTTGATCTTCAATACAAAAAACCTCAGGAGACATTCTATCTTCTATATGGACAAAAGTCTGACAAGTCGCCACATTTCCTGATATATCAATCACTGTCAATGTCATCTCATTGATACCAAGGTTAGTACAATCAAATGAGGTATTATCAATTGTCATCTCTGCTATACTACAATTGTCAAAAGACCCGGCATCTACTGCACTGGGCATTATCATTAATTTCCCCTCCTCGTCAAGAAATAATGTATCCACCCGACACATAACTGTAGGCGGTAGCGTATCCAATACAGTAACCGTTGACATACAATTACTGATATTGCCTGCCCCATCCATAACGGACAGGGTGTCCTGGTTAAGGCCTATATCTTCACAACTGAATTCATATTTACTCAAGCCTATAAAGTCAATACTACAGTTATCCTTGCTCGAACTGTCTACTTGAGTGGTAGCAACTGAAGCGAGGCCATTCACGTCTATATAAATAGTTACATCCTGACAGGATGCTACAGGAGTCGACGTGTCCTCAGCCAGCACCCAAAATGTACATTCTACAAAGTTTCCAGACTGGTCTGATGCCGTTATTGTGACCAGCGAATTACCCGTTATAAGCGTGCCAGAAAGTGGAAATTGTGAGAGGGAGACACTGCAATTATCCGATCCTGAAGCCAGTTCTGTATAGTCCTTCAATAGGTATTGGCAATTTTCATCTATTTCCTGGGATTGATCTCCGGGGCAAATTATAGCCGGTGACACATTATCTTCTATAGTGACCCTTGCTATACAAGTAGACATATTTCCGGACTGGTCCTCCACTGTAAGTGTTACATTATTCATACCGATATCGGCACAAGTGAATGTATCGCGATCCACAGCAAAACTGGCTAAACCGCAGGGGTCCATACTGCCACCATCTACATCTACTGCGGATATTATTGCCCTTCCGTTTTCATCAAGCTGGACAGTTATATCTTGGCAAATAGCATCTGGACCAATCACATCAATAGCCCTTACCATAAATGTACACAGACTACTATTTCCTGATCCATCTTTGGCTGTAATGGTCACCTGGGTGGTCCCTTTTGTTACAGTCCCTGCTGATGGAAATTGGGTAAGTGTCATACTACAGTTGTCCGATGAAATAGCCAATAGAGTATAATCATCCAGGACATATTGACACAAGGCATCCGCGATTTGCTCTTGGTCTCCAGGACATGTAATCACAGGCGGCTCAAGGTCATTTTTAATTATCACAATAGAAGTACATCCTGTCGCAATACATCCACCTTCTGCTCTTACATAATATGTTGTGGTAGTGAGTGGAGAGACCTGTATAAAGAGACCTGTCCCTTCATACTCTTGACCACAAGTACCGCTATACCAGTTCCATTCAGTAGCACTATTCAAATCTCCACTTACAATAGAAATTGAACTGGTTCCGCCGGGGCACAACGTAGTATTATCAACTCCCAGCACAGGTGTATCTGCTGCTATACAGGGTACGGCATATCTAATCGTTAATGTGGGTCGATCGTCCACTGAGTTAGATTCCCTGCTTCGGAATCTGGCGGATGATTTTTGGGTCGATTCATCACCAATTAGAATCCAACCAAAGTTATCCGAAGGATGCTCTAACCAATATTGAACATCTTCAACAAGAGATTCCGAACTCCATGTATATGACCCATTGTCTTGCACAGAAAGACTTGCCGATGAAGACGCGATATAATCGCCTCCTGGTGACAGCCACAAGTCACCGGGAAAGAGTCGATGCAGCCATGTAGCATCGCCCGGTTGGGCAGGGGCACCAGAGCCTTCTTGCTGACCAGCGTTAGAATCCCCTTCTCCCCATTGCTGATTCATACGATGAATATTTATATCCGTAGCGACATCAGCAGGACGATTCAAATCCAAAGACAAGGTCAATTTTGCATCTAAAATTTCTGCACCATCAGGTAATGATGCTCCCAGATCGAAATAGATCAAGCCTCTTCGAAGACTATTATTAGACTGGTTTGTTCTTCCCGAAAATATATATTCCCCTTTCCCATTTGAGACATTGCCTGCTGTATCTTCATACAAAGTGTTGTCGATCGAAGGTGATAGAATTAATTCCTGGCCTCCTTCCTCTCCACTGGATCCATTAGTAAAAACAAATGGATCAGTCAATAAGCCAAGAACAGAATTCAATAAATATGGAATGGAGTCCTCTCCTTCATATATTTTATCTTCTGATTGGACATAGATTTTATAAGTAAAAGTCTCTTTTTTAAAATCTCCAAAGGCCGATAATAAAATAAAATACTTATTAAAGTTTGGTTGATAAATAGGCTTTGCTATACCCCGGCAAATATCATCGGCGAAGACACCGACTATATTATCGGTACCTTCAATTTTCACTCCGTCTATTTCTATAAGCCCCACAATCGTCATCGATCCTTGATAGTTATCTGTATCAACCATCCAATCAGGTTGAGCTATAGCAGATTGGCTGAGGCAAATCATAAGTAAGATGAGGAATGCACGATACGTGTGCATTCCTTTTGTGCGGGTTTTCATGATTCGTGGTTTACATTTTTATAATTACCACTGTCTGATTCCCACTGCTCGTAACTAACCTGAGATGATACACTCCAGGTGTCTGTATAAATGGTGTCTGCGCATATTTATTCAATGAAAGATTATGCTGTCCTGCATCAAATATGCCTTCATGTATGACACCCAAATTGCGTCCTGAAATGTCAAGCATTTCCAAACGGACTGATCCCGATTTTTCCAAATAAAAGGACACATCAAGCATATCAGAATAGGGCATCGGCCAAACATCAAGAACACCTTTGACAAGATCTGACGCTTTAGGTTTACCAAATACAAATGGATCAGGTACTGTCCCTACCCTCTTGTTAGGTGCAAATCGTATCGTCTCATCTAATGATTTTCTAATTCCTGATTCAGCATAAAGCAATTCAAAATTTAATTCACTTTCACCCAGAATCCCATGTATCGTTACAAAGTAATAATACTGTCCATCCACGACTACAGGAGCCACAGAACCTACTGGTTTGCTTTCATTGTTGGCCACAATCCAGGGCACTTCTCCATGACCATCTACACCATCAACAATTGCAATCAGACTCATATTTGTCTGATACAACTCAGCGATAATGTGACTGGCAATTTCAGGAGCGCGATCCACTTTTTCAATGGATCTTCCAAAAGCGGAAGTGCTCGGATAGGTGAATGACTTGGAGTTGGCATCATTAGAATAATACTTATAGCCTGCCGACGGTTCAAGCGTTTTCAAAGAACCAATCCAGGCACCTAATCCCACATCATAAATTGCAAAATCACGAGGGCCTTTTATAAGATCATTAGCTACCGGTGACAAATTCGCCATTGCGGTAGAGACAGGCAATGCAAACCTTGGAACATAACCGATCCAGTTCCACTTCTCTTGAAGTGTGATAGGTGTCTCTGCAGGATTCAATGGTGTCCCACTATAGACAAGGGTATCTGCTTTTCCCAGCTTCATCTGATACATATCTGTATTTTTCAACCCAGCAATACCCAAAGGCCCAAACCAGCCTACAATCGGCGAGTATATATCTGATGCCCCACTTTTCGCTTTTATTAAATCGTTTTCTGACGGACTCAAGGAGGAAAATAATTTATTCAAATTAGAAAGATCCTGGGTTGCCAAATTAAAAGACAACCAATTCCATCCTACTTTCATCGGAACACTAAGTTCTATTAAATTATTGGCGATAATCTCCACGGGAAATTCAACCGAGCCAAAAAGCATACCTGGCATAAATTGAATAAAATTATTGGTATTGATTCCGTCAAAAACCTGTACACCTGAATTGATTTGACCCAATTTTTCATTCCAGACTTTTACCGTCATTTCCTCTTCATTATCTGAAAGATCTCCATAGATGTCAAGGAATACCATGTAGGCATCTTTGGACGGCACATAAGTTAGATTCGCAACACCCCGAACTTTTCCATCTTTGAAGACAGCTATTCGGTCCAGCGAATTTCGCGAGATCTGATTATTAATTTTCAACAAGCCTACGACGCTCATAGAGTATTCAAAATCTTCCGGGACTACTGTCCATGCAGGTCCTTCTTCGAATACTTTTAGCGTAAGGGCCAGTCGTTCATTTACTCCATTATCGGAGACAAGGTATAGATCCTGATTATACGTCCCTGTACTCAATGCCTTATTGATTCTAAAAGTTATCTCCGTGCTGGCGAGGGCATTAACTGTCCCTGAAGCAGGATTGGCTGTTAGCCAGGCCGGCAGACCATCAATAAAGAACTTTTCCGCAAGGCCACCGAAATTCCGGATATTCACTTTAAATGTCGCTTCCTTGCCCTTTTCATTTTCGAGCATAACGGACGCCTGCTCCCATTTGAGTTGGTTTTGATTTACAAATGCTGTCCAGGACACAGGAGATGCAAGTAGGTTATTCTGCATATCAAAAACGTCGCGAATAGAAAATTCCAAGAGGACATTTTCAATTAAAGACAGTTCTTCATCAAGACTGATTAGAACTTCATCATTGTTCACGCCAAGATTGAATTTTATCAATTTAACTGGACGCTCCAATCCTATATTCGGCGTCTCATTATATTCACCGACCGGGCCAAAAAATTCAGCATCGATAACTTTTAAAGCAGTATCCCGACTCTCCCACTGATCCTTTTTAGAAAAATTCAGGTTTAACACCTGGAATCCATCCAGCTCATATTTTTCGAATGGGTAATAACCCACAAGACCAGGTTCGTTTACGGCAATACGATTATTTCTATAAGCCATAATTTGATCGCCTGTACGACTGGAATTCCAAATACGCACCTCATCGATAGCCCCTTTAAAATATTGATCGGTCTGAAAGTTATTAAAGCTTTCTTTCCATCTTCGAGCCCCGAGATAGATAAGATCTTCACCTATGCCACCAAATCCGGCTACATCTGCCTGGCTGACCTGGCTACCATCTACAAATGCTTTGGCAGCCCCTCTTCGGGTTACGACCAGGGCCAAATGATGCCAGGTATTGTCCATTAAATCCTTGCTAGTAATCTTGAAAGCTTTCCCATTACTCATAGCCGTGATACCGCTGCCAGAAGCTGTTATAGCCAGGGATTTGTCTTTGTTGAATATTTCGTCAGCAATGCCCCTTCCCGATGACAACAAAGTTTGTGTTCCTCCGGACTGTCCATTAAACCAAAACTCGAGGGTAAAGTCATGCTCTACACTGACATCAATATTGCGACCATCCAGGGCAACATAAGATGAACCTCCTTCGAACAAAATACTCTTCCCTCTTGGCTCAACACTCCAGGTAGCATCCAGTATAGCGTGCCTCAAATGTGCCTTATCCTTTGCCAGGTTACCCAGCCCTTCATCCATCAACCAGTATCCGAGCAAACCGGGCTCATTGCCACTTAACTTTGCAGATTTTCGGGCCAGCATAACATCCATAGGAAGGGCGCGGGTCCAAATTCTGAAATCCCTGATCCGGCCATTAAAGTATCCACCATTTTGGGCCAGGTTATAACCGAAACTCATCCTGCCATCAGGAAAAGAACCAATCACTGCATTCTCATTAAAATCAAGCTGGTCATCTTTATATTGCATAACTCTTTGACCATCAGCATCATATATAAATGCAACGTGGTACCACATATCGGCATCATAGGTGAGTGAACCGGTAAAACTTCTCGATCCATCAGTGAATGAGAGCTTGCCTGAATCATCAAATGATAGACTGAATTGATTATCAGCTTGTTCACCGAGACTCCAGAAGGTACCCGCCTGACTTGCATTTCTACGCACCCAACCTTCGACAGTAAAAGATGCATTTCCAATTAATATGCCATCGCCTACTATGCCCTGATCATTCGCTCCGTCAAATTCTACGGAGGTGTTATTGGGGAACTCTGTACCGTTTAATACACCCTTGGCTGTCACCAATTGTGGATTAGCCAGCAGATGCCCTGAGACAATAGGTTCATCAAATCGTATAAGCACTTCATCCCCTGCTGAGAGTACCCCATCAGATGGTTGCGGTGCGCCAAAAGGTCGTGGTCGTTTGGTATCTTTTATACCATCGGCAATACCACTGTCTTCCATCGATCCGTCCACACATATAGTAATCGCCCGAAGCTGATAATTTCTATCTACGATATCTTTTATAATCCATTTGAAGTTAAGGCTGGTCCTGGCACCTATTAATTCCTTATCTACACTCTGATCTGCGTCAAAATCCTCCTGTCTTTTGTAATAAGAAACTAGCGTATTCCAATTAGGAGACGATGCATCTTTGTATTGCAATGCTATAGATTTGAAAGAAGACAAGTTGACATTAAATCCATCCAACTTGATATCCATTGTATCCCTGGTCTGCACATTTGCGATCCAATTGTCCTGTGGAATAGCGATTGCGATTTTAGAACATGCTGGTACAAATTCGATTCCAATTTGCGCTTCATCGACAATCTCACTATCCAGATCGCATATCGGTAATAATTGCAATTTTATACCCGAGTATTCATTCTGATCCGGGGCACCTTTAAACACTTCAAGTGTCTTCGTAACACTTTGCCCTGATGAAATTAGAATAATTATGCCTCCTGCCGAAAGTGCAGTTCCATCAACAAAGAGTTTAGCTCCGTCTGGATTGGATGCGTTATCGACTTTCAATGTAAACCATCTATCTACCGAGACATCAGTCTGATTGCGCAAGGTCAATTTAAATATTCCAGCTTCATCTTCTGGTACTCCTTTCAAGGTCGGTTTGTCGACTGTAATAACCGGATTTTCTATTCTTACTGTTGATTGGTTTAGTATAGTTCCAGGGCGAAAATACTTAGTGCGTGATTCATCTTCGTAAGGACAAGTAGATTGTCCGCCTCTCGTTCTGAATACAGGCCCATTACCCGATTTACAATCAAATACATCTACGGTATAGAAGTTATTATCGTCTTCATCCGAAAGTGTAAAACTAATCGTTTGGGAAGTTTCCGTAGTTTCTTCTTCTTCCTTGGACTCGTTATGAGTGTATTGTTCCTTCAGGGTAAGATTGACACCATTTCCATTTACTGTTAGCCCCGTTTCAGCCACGACTCCCGGGTTCAGCGTCCATTCAAATATGTCTATTTCAGTCGACTCTGACGAGGTAGATACAAACCCGTCATAGCTTGCACCCTGATCAAAAGAGATATTAGAATGTCTCGCATTAGGTGTTGCTTCCAGCTTTTGTCTTTCATTAGCAGCCAGGATCTTCTCCCAATTTATAATTTGATTATTATAAAACCGAACAGAATCCTCTTCCCAATTTGGATCTTCGACTTCAAAAGGAATGAATTCAT